>JAOZRQ010000299.1 GCA_029940115.1 Desulfobacterales bacterium | reverse complement strand
TAGAAAAACTGATGGAAGCTGAAGCATATGCGCCAGCGTCAACAAAGGGATGGATTTCTGCATAAAGACGGGTATATCTGGTTACATGGATTTCAAAATCCATTCCTAATTTACCATACGCTCCGGCTTCAAGTTTTACAGGAATAATCCATATCATAACTCTCATGGATGCGCCGACTGTTTTCGTATATTCCCTATTATTGACATATTCGAAAGAGCCCTTCTGGACATAGGACCAGAGAGAGTCTTTGAGAAAGTCAATGTTTAACTCAGCTGTCTTCTCTTTCTCTATTTCAAGCTTATTATAGACCTTCCCATCAGCCTCAATGAATCGAAAACACTTTCCCAGCACCCATACATCAACATAGGCTTCAACATCAGATTCAGAGCCATCTTTATTGAACTTTGTGTCGGCAGTGCCCCGAAATTTGGCTCCGAAATATTTGTTGCTGAAGCACTTTTCATAGCTCTTGGAGTGAATTATCTCCTTTCCTCGAGATGCCTTACGAGCCTCACCCTGCTCACTCTCAAGCTCCTCAGACAGTTCCACAAGGCTCACATTGGCCACCTCCGCAACCTTGTCGCGTTCTCCATCAATCCACGAAACAATTTTGAAGGTCTTCAAGGTGCCGATGGTTCTCTTCAGTCTTTCAACGAGCCGAGTTGGCAGCAACAGGCTCAATGCCACACTCTTTTCCACATCTGTTCGGATGTTCTGAACAGGCAGAATGTCGGCAAAAGTTTGGAGATCGCTGTCCCACACCAGCAAATCGGCATACATCCCCTCTCGCATTTCAAGCCCGAATTTGAGAGGGAGTTCGGCCTGTTCCTTTTTCCCAGGGGCAATATGAATGGTCAACTCAATGCGTCCGTCGGGGAGTACGGTGCGGACATCCTCTCCTGCATCTTCGGAACTTGGTTTTTCAGATCTCTTCTGAAGTTCCAAGACCTCTTTCTGAACGGCAAGTCCCTCTTCAGTCGGGAGAAAGGAAACGCACGTCTTTGGATCGGCAAATTGAATGTTCAGAGTGAAAGGTTCATCCTCTTGGGTGTCCGTTTGGGACTCTTCGTCAACAATATCCTCAATTGAAACAACGGTCCCATCATCAACGATGTCACCATCATGAATAATGACACCGTCAACATAAACATTCCCCTCGTCATCCACAAAGACATCCTCGTCCGCCACATCTGCCGGAAGAGCATCAGATGATTCAGAACCTTCAGGGTCAGTTTCATCTGGCGACCCGACATGAAGTGTCCCCTCTTCATCCACAAAAATATCATCAGCGCCGGCACTCTCCGGGAAATTCCCATCAGATTCGGGAACTGATGATTCATAAAGGGAGGGGGTTGGTGTAGTCTGAGCATTTGCCAAATAATCAACCCTTCCCAATGAGGGGGTCAAAAGAAAAAGAACAAGGGTCAAAAAAATTGAAGGGTTTCCAGTCAATTTTGCTTTCATGGTCATTCCTCCTTAATGTGGGTTAACAGTCAAAAGCTTTGTTGTAAAGTATGCCATCGGCCTTAACGATACAGCCAAATGTCACCGCGTCCTTTGTCAATCATTTATAAGTGTGAAGTGTGAACTTATGTTTACATTTTATGTTTTCTTATCGCGTCGCCATTTACAAACTGACACACTTTTCATAAACATTATATGATCGTCAGAGATATTTCTTACGGTGAAATTAAAAATTTTTGTCTCCTGCCAAATCATCAAGTCCATTTTCAAATCTGAAAAAGGCCCCTTGCCTGACTGTGAAAAATATACCTTGACTTTGTAAGAAAACGCGGGTATCAACATATCTTATATATGGATGAAGGGCACCAACTCATCATGTTGTCAGCAAGAGTGCCAAATCGCACGGTGTTCAAAACCTTACAGCTTTCATGGAACATACACGAACCAAATCTTAAAGTCAATGATAAAACATATCCTCACCAAAATTATGTGGCAACCAATCATTGAAAACATATGGCCAGAGAGCAAATTGGGATGCTTCAAAAAATTTGATCAATTTCCAACCCCTTAAAATGAAGGAGATGAAAATCATGTCAAAATGGGCCCTCTTGGGTCAACAATTTCTGCTCACCCTGTTTATGGTATTCGTTGTCTCAGGGAACTGCCAAGAAATAACCTACCCGCGATGCTGGCTAGGCTGCATGACCGCAGGGACATTTTTTCTGACATGGGTATTTCATTTCATTTCATGTGAACTCCCTCAGCAAACGCAACGGAAATTCCAAATCTGAAAAAGGCCCCCTTGCCTGACTGTGAAAAATATACCTTGACTTTGTAAGAAAACGCGGGTATCAACATATCTTAATGGATGAAGGGCACCAACTCATCATATTGTCAGCAAGAGTGCCAAATCGAGCGGTCTTCAAAACCCTACAGCTTCCATGGAAGGTACACGAACCAAATTTTAAAGTCAATGATAAAATTGGGATGCTTCAGAAATTTGATCAATGTCCAACCTTTTTTAAAAATGAAGGAGATGAGGAAAATGAAAATCATGTCAAAATGGGCCCTCTTGGGTCAACAGTTTCTGCTCACCCTGTTTATGGTATTCGTTGTCTCAGCAAACGCAACGGAAATGTCTTCTTTTGTGGTTCACACATTTAAGAATCATGCCATCCTTGAGTGGACACCGGCCTCTGGAGCTGGAAACCTGAGTTTCCACATCTGGCGAGCTGAAACAAAAGCGGGGGAATATGTTCAAATCACGGATGACCTCATCTCTGAGCCGGCTCAAGGATCAACATATTCTTATGAAGATAGGGATGCTGGTCTCGGTCATTTTTACTGGTACAAACTGGAAGATATCAACGGCACTTTTCATTTCCACGGTGATGAAGCGGTCACAGGCATGGTGACATGCGATTCTGACAATCAACCGGTTGAGGGAATGTGGGTGGCGGTGGAGGATTATGAGACGAGTGATTTCATATTGAATGCCAGCACATGGTCCGATGGCAATTATCTCATCAGAGGCTTGCAGGCCGGAAGTTACAGGTTTTTCGCATATGACAAGTACGGCACTTATGTGACAAAATTTTACGACAATGCCTACGCCAAGGATGATGCCCAAAAAATTGAAATTGCCACAGGACAAACCATCTCTGACATCAATTTCAGCCTGCCCAAAGCGGGGTGGATCAGTGGCACAGTCACTCGGGATTTGGATGCTGAACCTGTTGAGGGGATAAGGATCACTGCCTATGATGATGAGACAGGGGATTGGAAGGCAGACATGCTGACAGAATCCGATGGATCATACATTATCAAAGGCTTAATTCCAGGAAGCTACAGAATCAAGTGTGATGCACAGAATGCCGATTACTTGGATGAATACTATGATGACGCTTATGAGGAAGACACAGCCACACTGGTCCAAGTCACAGCGGACCAAATCACCCAGGACGTGAATTTCAGTTTGGCAGTGGGAGGCAAAATTGAGGGAGTGGTTCGGGGAGATGCTGATGGTCAACCGATCAAAGGCCTGTCAGTCAAAATGAAAGATCATCAGATTGATGCTTGCCAGACAGACACAGATGGCTCCTATATGTTTAAAGGCTTACAGTCCGGGACTTACACGGTCGAGGTAAACACTGAGGGAACGAGTTACATCGGTTCAGAAAAGACCGTCCACGTCACAGAAGGGCAAACCGTATCAGGAACCGATTTTTCATTGCTTGAAGGTGTGCCTGTCTCCGGGAATGTTTCCGAAAAAGCCAATTGCCAAGGAAGAATACTCGTATTGGCGTTTTCAGACGATTATGAAATCACCATGGAAAATATAGGCCAAACCGACCCTCTGGCTGAATCTGGCGTTGATGAGAGTGGAGATTTTGAACTCTCTTTGGCTCCAAGAGAGAATAACATTGAGCTTCTTCTGATCGTCTCCACTGAGGATGAAAATGGGCAGGAGTCCATTACCCTTGTCGATGTGGCACAAGGTATCGCTGTCGCGCCTGAAACCGATGTCACCTTGAATCTTGGATATGAGGAATATGTCAGAGGGGTTGACGTTCCGAACGCGATGGTCTTCCTTCAGACCCATCCGGAAAATGAGTTCACAGGTTTTACCACGGCGGATGAATCAGGCAGATACACCTTTTACAATGTGCCGACGGGGACCTATAAAATAGCCGCCATTCAAGATGGCGAGACGATATGGAGGGAGCCGCCACTTCAAATTCCGGGCACTCAGGGGGACATCAACTGTGACGGTGAAATCACCTTGGCCGACGCGATCTTGGCGATGACATTCTGCACAGCTTCTCTTTTGAATCCGACAGCCATCTGCAAAGAGGCTGATGTCAATGGAGATGAGAAGATCGGAATGGAAGATCTGATTTTCATATTACAGAGGCTGCTCAATACAGTTCCCTCATCAGAGAGAGAACGCCAAGATGAGTATGCCAACCCATTTGCCAGAAAATATCGAAGACATCAGCCAAGATCAAACGGGGGAAGCGATCCGTTTCAAGACGCGAAGGGAGCGGATGTGACCGAGGATGGGCATGATACACTGTCAGTGGTCTTGGGAGATGTGGACGGCGACGGTGACGTGGACCTGATCACCGGGAATGGCCGGCAATCCTATGAAGATCTCTCTGGGTTGTCAGATCTGGAATTGAACTCAGACGATGAGAACCAGCCGAATCGCTTGTATCTGAACGATGGAACGTCTGATCCATTCAAAGGAGGGGAGAATCTCACTGAGGATGCCTACAACACCCGATCGTTGACTCTGGCTGACATAGATGGGGACAGTGATTTGGATCTGCTCGCGGGGAATTTCAAAAATCAGCAGAATCGTCTGTACCTGAACAATGGAACATCTGAACCATTCAAGGGAGTGGCAGGGAAGAACATCACCGAAGATGCCAACCATACATGGTCCCTGGTGGTCGGTGATCTGGACAACGATGGCGATTTGGATGTGATTGCTGGAAATTACAAACAGCCGAATCGACTGTATCTGAACGACGGGACGACTGACCCGTTCAATGGCGTGACCGGCAAAGACATCACTTCGGAGACCCATCACACAAGATCATTGGCCCTTGGAGATGTGGACAATGATGGCGATTTGGATCTGATTGAAGGAAACTACGACACCCAGTTGAATTACCTGTATTTGAACAACGGATCGACTGATCCCTTTGCTGGTGTCACAGGAAAGGTGATTCCCTCAAATTCCCAGACCTTTGCGGACCATCTGAACAGCAACACACGATCCGTTGTGCTTGGCGATGTGAATGGCGACGGATGGCTCGACATGATCGAAGGGAACGACTGGGGGGCGGATCAGAGGAGCGACATGGGAACCAACCGTCTCTATCTGAACAATAAGACGGCTGATCCGTTCAACGGGGTGACGGGGATGGACATCACGTCGGACAGGCATTACACGGTATCTTTGACTTTGGGGGACATAGATGATGACGGGGATCTGGATCTGGTCGAGGGGAACAACGGAACAAATTACTACTATCTGAACAACGGAACAGCAACCCCTTTCAGTGATGCCGTCGGAAAGGAACTCACCTCAGATGATCGCGAAACCCGGTCCGTGGCTCTCGGTGATGTGGATGGTGACGGATATATGGACTTGCTCACCGGGAACCACAGTGGCCAGAGAAACCGTTTGTATCGTCGCAACATGATCTGGTGGAAATTCAAGACGGGGGACTATGTGTCATCATCTCCGACATTGGGGACAGACGGCACCGTCTATGTGGGAAGCTGGGACAAGCATCTTTATGCGGTAAATCCCGATCGCACCCTTAAATGGAAATATTTGACTGATGGGGAGATCAACTCTTCTCCTGCCCAAGGACCGGACGGCACCATCTATGTGGGAAGCTGGGACAAGCATCTCTATGCGGTAAATGCTGACGGTACTCTGAGATGGAAATATCCGACAAACGGCGATCTGAATTCTTCGCCTGCGGTGGGATCGGATGGGACGGTTTATGTGGGATGTGATGACAGATACCTGTATGCCATAAAAGATGACACCACAAATGGCACACTCAAATGGAAGTACAAAACAGGGTATTATGTGAACTCTTCGCCCGCTGTGGGAACGGATGGCACCATTTATGTGGGAAGTGATGACAGACATCTGTATGCCATAAATGCCGATGGCACCTTCAAATGGAAATATAGAACGAGATACTATGTCAGTTCTTCTCCTGTCATCGGATCGGATGGCGTTCTATATGTGGGGAGCAGTGACAAACATCTGTATGCCATAAATGCCGATGGCACCTTCAAATGGAAATACAAGACCGATGGGTATATATATTCTTCTCCTGCCACAGGAATGGATGGCACCATTTATGTGGGAAGCCATGACCATCATCTCCATGCGGTAAATCCTGATGGTTCTCCCAAGTGGACATACCAAACAGGGGACAGGGTATATTCCTCACCTGCTATCGGAGATGACGGCATCATCTATGTGGGAGTGATGACACCTACCTTTACGCCATAAAAGATGACGGCACAAAAGGCACACTCCAATGGAAGCACAAAACAGGGGATTATGTCTATTCCTCGCCCGCCGTGGGAACGGGTTTCATGTCTGGATTTGTCTGTGTGGGAAGCGATGATGCTTATCTCTATGGAATAAGGAAAGGTTCGGCATGGGAAACAAAGACCTCTATGCCCACCGCGAGAGGTTCACTTTCAAGCAGTGTCGTTTACGGGAAAGCTTATGTTTTTGGTGGGACCGAGAATGGTCAAGAATTGGATGTGGTTGAGGAATACAATCTTTTGACAGATGCTTGGACTGCAAAAACACCCATGCCGACAAAGAGAGATGGTCTGACCAGTTGCGTGGCAGGTGGAAAGATTTATCTGATCGGAACACATGAACCATCTGGCATCGTTGAGGAATATGATCCAGTGACAGATTCCTGGACCACAAAGACGCCGATGTTGACCCCAAGATCATCCTTTTCAGCAAGCGTGGTGAATGACAAAATCCATGTGTTGGGCGGATGGAACAACAGCGGCGACTTGAATGTCGTTGAGGCGTATGATCCGATGGCAGATGCATGGACTGTGAAGGCTTCAATGCCGGACGTCAGGACATCTCATACGAGCAGTGTTGTTGATGGAAAGATATATGTTTTGGGTGGCGAAAGAGGCGACCTTTTTTGTGATTCTGTTGAGGTGTATGACCCTTCAACAGATGCGTGGACAACCAATCCCCCCATGCCCACTCCAAGATCGTTCCTGACCAGCAACTCGTTTAATGGGAAAATATATGCCTTTGGGGGATGGAACAAAGATGTGAATAACAACATTGTGTTTTTGGACGCAGTTGAAGCATATGACCCTTTGACGAACACATGGGCCGTCAAATCACCCATGCCGGCTCCAAGAGCGTTCCTTGCCAGTAGCGTGTGCAACGGAGGAATATATCTCTTTGGCGGGTGGAGATCAGACGAGAACGATGGCTCAGACATCCTTTTAGACACTGTGGAGGTCTATAATCCTTTCTTTGATTAAATCTCAGTAGTTCTAAAAGTTTTCGGCCTATGCAATTAGGGTCAGCGAATTTTCCAAAGAAGATCCCCGCTGAAAATCCCGGAATTATGAGCTTGAATCGCACAGGTCGCAAAGCTGGCCTCTTCAGTTTCGGATCAGCGGCAAGCAGTCAATGGCAAGCGGCGTACAGAAGCCAGCCAATGGTTGCTCGCCGTCGTCAATCCGCCTCCCATGCATTCAGCAAAGAGAGCCAACATGATAAGACTGGGCCACTTTCATATGTTTTGACTTCACTCCTTTGCTTCCAAAAGGTACTCTCTCTCAAACACCTCCTCCCACGACAATTCGGTGACAAAGGAAGAGCGATTCATCCACCCCTCGGCATCGCGCGTGGCGGATCGGAAGCATTTGTCCCACATCCCTTGAATGACCGAGTCCGTCAGGCTCGGGGTCTCATCCTGAATGTCCTCGATCTCCTCCCTTGCGTTGCAAATTGTGGAGACCCAACTCCGCGAGTGTCTCTCCGGCTGGACCTTCCATTTGATGACATGCGCCATCAGCCGGATGATCTGGCTTTTCAATGCCCGTTTCTCTGATCGTCCCAATGCGTCAATCAGCTCCCTGATGCCGGCCAGCGAATCCTCCGTGTTGCCTCTCAGCAATTCTCTCTCCACCGCCACGGCAGTCTGATAATGTGATGTTGTGGATAGTCGTTGCCATTCCATAATACCCCTGTCTGTCCCCGACCGATACATGAAGCGCACCTCCCAGAAAAAAGCCGGGTTTTCTTGCTCAATCGTTTTTTTTTGTCCTTTACACAGATATGTCAGAATTGTCAGAATGGTTGACATTTCAAAAGAAATTGGTAACATAAAAACAAATTGAGTTCAACAAACAATTGCCGTGAAATTATAAATTATACCTGCCATTTG
>JAOZRQ010000800.1 GCA_029940115.1 Desulfobacterales bacterium | reverse complement strand
TTTTTTTGCAGTTGGAAAGTCGCCCCTTTTGGGAAAAAGCCGGGTTTCTTGTACATAGCCTTTAAGTATAAAAAAACTTTTCAAAAAACTTGGAACAACCAACATAAAAGGAATATCTGAATGAAAACCCGTATCACAATTCTTTGTGAAAATTCTGTAGGCATCCCGTTCGGCGTCATTGGCGAGCATGGATTTGCCTGTCATATGGAGACCGAAAGGGGAAACTATCTCTTTGACACCGGCCAAGGATTCGGGATTGTCCAGAATGCACTGGCCCTTGGCAAGGATCTTCGGGATATCAAGGCCATCATGATCAGCCATGGCCATTATGATCACACCGGGGGGCTGCCCGCGGTGCTGAAAGTGAAAGGTCCAGTGGATGTCTTTGGTCATCCGGACATGTTTCTGGATCGTTTCTGGTCAAACGATGAGATGAGCCGCTTTGTGGGGATCCCGTATCGCCGGCCTTATCTGGAGAGCTTAGGGGCCAATTTCCGATTGGGAACCGAGATGGTTGAAGTGGGTCCAGGGGTTTGCCTGACCGGCGAAATCCCCCGCGCCACCCCGTTTGAAAAGGATGACGCCAACATGACAGCTTACACCGCAAAAGGGGAAAAAATGCATCCCGACCCGTTGCGGGATGATCTCTCGATGATCGTTGATTCGGACAAGGGATTGATCCTCGTCCTCGGATGCGCCCATGCCGGCATGGTGAACATCATCCACTATGTCATGGAAAAAATGGGAAGGGATCGGATCTATGCGGTCATTGGAGGGACACACCTCGGATTTTCAAGTGATGAGCAGTTTGATGAGACATTGAAGGTCATTGACCAGTATCAGATCGAAAGAATCGGCGTCTCCCACTGTACGGGGCTGGCAAAGGCATCGTTGCTTCATGCCAAACTGAAAGACCGGTTCTTTTTCGGTTGCGTGGGAGCAGTATTGGAAGGATGAAGTGTGAAGGATGAAGTGTGAAGGATGAAGGATGAAGTGTGAAAGATGAAGGATGAAGTGTCCAAATTTCGTCCTTCATCCTTCAACTTTCCAAAGGATGAAAGATGAAAAACATACGTGTTGCAGCGGTTATCTCCCAGTCATCTGCGGGGAAGGTCGCTGACAATCTTGAAGGGATGGTCCGGTGGGTGAACTCGGCAAAAGAGGAGGGGGCCGCTCTCGTCTGTTTTCCTGAGATGAATGTCACCGGATACAACATTCACCAAGATATAAAAGATGTTGCGGAGCCTATCCCAGGCCCGATCACCGAAGAACTTTCGGAACTGGCAAAACGTCAGGATATTGTCATACTTGCGGGGATGGCCGAGAAGGATGAGAAAGGCCGTGTCTTCGCAAGCCATCTGGTTGTCAAGCCCGACAAGGGGGTATCCAATGTTTACCGAAAATTGCACATTGCGCCGCCAGAACGCGCGGTGTTTTCACCGGGCAATCGGGTGCTTCTGTTTCAGGCGCGTGGGGTGAAATTCGGCATTCAACTCTGCTATGACACTCATTTTCCTGAGATATCCACATTCATGGCGCTGAGAGAGGCTCAGATCATTTTCATGCCCCATGCGTCTCCCAAGGGAACACCGGAGGAGAAATGCAGATCATGGATGCGGCATCTTCCCGCAAGGGCTTACGACAACAGTCTCTTTGTGGTGGCCTGCAACCAGACCGGAGAGAACGGCGCGGGGCTTGAATTTCCCGGTGTCGGCTTGGTGATTGATCCCTCCGGCAGAGTCACAAAGAAAGATGTGAGCGGTGAGGAGACCATGATCGTGGCCGATTTGGATGGGGAAGCGATGGAACAGGTGCGGAGCAGCAAGATGAGGTTTTTCCTTCCGAACCGAAGGGGCGATTTGCTGAAGCACATTTTTGGAAAAATTGGGGCTTGAAACTTGAAACCCGCCAAGTTTTCGTCTCGTTCCCATGCTTCGCGTCACTGCCATTACGTTAAGGATGGTCCGGGGAGCCGAATGCATGATTCTGGCAAAAATGACCGTTCAGGCCCGCCTTTGCCGGATTGCCAAATCCGGCAGATGGCTCGGATTGGCCCATCCGAACCGAGCGTTCCCCTGACGCGCCTTTGAACACAAGGCATCCAATCTTTTTTTGTCCCCCATTGTAAGAAAAAAGAATTTACTGTGTATCTCAAATATTGATAGGTGCAACATGGGTATTTTCTGATTATAACGGATTTAGGGGAGCCGTGAACTTGAACTTGAACTTGAACTTGAACTTGAACTTGAACTTGAACTTGAACT
>JAOZRQ010000298.1 GCA_029940115.1 Desulfobacterales bacterium | reverse complement strand
GCTTCCTTCCCGCTCGCGCCGGATTGACAGATCCGGCGGGAATGGTCTGGATTTGCCAATTCAAACCGAGCGGTGGCTTCCTTCCCGCTCGCGCCGGATTGACAAAACCGGCGGGAATGGTCTGGATTTGTCAATCCGAACCGAGCGGTGGCTTCCTTCCCGCTCGCGCCGGATTGACAGATCCGGCGGGAATGGTCTGGATTTGTCAATCCGAACCGAGCGCGGCGGGATGTTTAGACTTGCTGATATTACACTTTCTTTGAACCGCTTTCAAGGGAATATTCGTTGAGGCACGGGACAGGTGGAAAATCAGCAAATCTGACCGCAGATTGTGGCATTTTTGCATTGCGGGTGTCCCACCCGAGCCAGAAACCCAGTTTTTTTCTGAATGAAAGGTGGTTTACACTTTCCAGGTTGCCATTGGGCGGTTCCGCACCGCCTGAAGGCGGGACTACAAACTTGAATTGATAAAGAGGAGGATAACATGAAAAAAATTTTTGTCAAACTCTTGACCGTCTTGCTGATCCTGATGTTTATCCCGGCAGGCGACGCCCTGTGTGGGAAAAAGAAGTCGGACGACGCGTGGCGGAGTGAGGAGAGCCGATTTGTGTCGAAACTTGTCAAGGAGAGATGGTGGGTCTATGGTAAAATCAAAGGAAATCATCATGTGATCACCATATCCCTTGAACATCTCACGGATCCCGGATTCATATATCCCCAAGATACCTCCACAAACAAGTTCGGATATTATGCGTTCTCCGATAAAGGGCAGGGGAGACCGTCCGAATACAAGCTGGTCATCTACTCCGGGGACACGATAGTGAAGCAGGTGAGTCTGAAGGGGGTTCGCAAAGGTAGGCGGGTCCCTGATATCAGTCTCTGGTAAGCCGCCAGGGTGAACGTGAATCTGGACTTGAACTTGAACATTCCTGATTCTAACGGATTTTGTGGTTGTGTGTGATTTCAGACAGTTGCGATCCTGAAAGTCGGCCTGAGGGACAAACCGCGGATGGACGCGGATGAGCCCGCACCCTGCCCGGAACGCAGGCCATCCGCGTTCATCCGCGGATCACAATTCCCAGCCGTGTCGGAAACCACAAAAACCGTTAGAACCAGGAACATTCTCACGCTCAAGGGGACGTGATCTTGTGGTATTAGTGGCGATCTGTGTCTGAGTTCAGGTTTACGTTCACGTTTAAGTTCACGTTCACGTTCACGTTCACGTTCACGTTCACGTTCACGTTCACGTTTCATGTGCATGTTCACATTATTTTCATAAGGAATTCGCATGTACTCAAAGATTCTTATTCTTCGTTTTTCAAAGACGATTGCCCACAAGCCGATTGTCTGCTCTTTGGTCAGAGAATATGATCTCACCTTCAACATACTCAACGCCACCGTGCTTCCCAGGAAAGAGGGGGTCTTGGTTCTTGAGCTTTACGGCAACAAAAAGAATTTCAAGCAAGGGGTCAAATATCTTGAGGATCAGGGGGTGCTGGTTCAGAATGCCGGACAGGAGGTCGAACGAAGCGAAAAAGTCTGTACCCATTGCGGCGCGTGTACCGCGGTCTGCCCCACCGGTGCGCTTTACATCTGCCGGCCAGAAATGGCTGTCGAGTTTGACCAGAAAAAATGCAGTGTCTGCGAGCTCTGCGTACCGGCCTGCCCCCCCAAGGCCATGAAAGTCCGTCCCATGAAGAACAACAGTTTTTTTGATTAGGGTTTCCGAAACGTGAGGCGTGAGACGTGAAGCGTGAGGCGTGAAACGTGGGGCGTGAAACGTGAAATGATCACGCATCACGAGTCACGAGTCACGCATCACGGGTCACGCATCACGGGTCACGAGCCACGCATCACGGGTCACGAGCCACGCATCACGAGTCACGCATCACAAATCACGCATCACGGGTCACGCATCACGGGTCACGCATCACGAGTCACGCATCACGAGTCACGATTCACGCTTATCATGATATCCATTGCCATCAGCGGCGGGATTGACTCCCTCATGGCGGCATTTCTGCTGAAGGAAAAGGGACAGCAGGTTTTCGGCATCCATTTTCTCACCGGATATGCGCTTGAGCCCCCGGGACAGATTGAAGCCACCGGGGAGCAGCTCGGCATCCCCATAAAAATGGCGGATTGTCGCAGGGCGTTTCAATCAAAGGTCGTCAGTTACTTCACCCGGACCTATCAAGCCGGCAGAACGCCGAATCCCTGCTTGGTGTGCAATCCCGCCATAAAGTTCGGCACCGTTCTTGCCATTGCCCGTGAGCTGGGCGCGTCCTGCTTGGGAACCGGACATTATGCCCGAATTTCAAAAGATGAGCAGGGCAGATGCCATCTTCTCAAAGGAGCGGATCCCAAGAAGGATCAGTCATATTTCCTCGCGTTTCTGTCGCAGGAGCAACTGGCTCGCGCATGCTTCCCCTTGGGGGAAATGAAAAAATCGGAGGTCAAAGTCCTAGCCCAGGAGAAGGGACTCCGGCCTGTGGTAAGGGAGAGCCAAGATGTATGCTTTGTCAGGGGCAACTACGGGGAATTCCTCATCCGGCAGGGAGGATTTGACCCAAAACCGGGGCCGATTGAGGATGAGGGGGGCAGACTGCTGGGCCACCACCAAGGGCTCCACCTCTTCACCATCGGCCAGCGGCGGGGCATCCACTGTCCAGCCCCGGAACCGTATTATGTGGTGCGTATCGACAGGGAGCGGAACCGGCTGGTGGTGGGATTCAGGACAGCACTCCTCTCCTCGGAATGCCGGGTGACGGGGATCAACTGGATCAATGCGCCAGCGACCTCCCCGATCCAAGTTCAGACGCGAGTGAGATATCGCCATCAGGCAGCCCCTTCCACCCTCTTTCCTGCTGATGACTGTACGGCGCTTATCCGGTTTGAAGAAGCTCAGACGGCCATCACCCCGGGGCAGGGCGCGGTGTTTTATAACGGGGATGAGGTCTTGGGCGGGGGATGGATTGAGAGATGAACAGAAAAAATGAGATCGGAGGATTGACATGAAAAAAGTCCCATTGCTTCTGAATGTGAATGATGAGGAACATGAGCTTTTCATTGACCCCTGCCTCACCCTTTTGGAGGTGCTCAGGGATGAACTCGACCTCACCGCCGCGAAGGAGGGGTGCGGTGAGGGCGTGTGCGGCTCCTGCACGGTGCTGATGGACGGCAAGCCGGTCCGCTCCTGTCTCACCTTGGCCGTGGAAGCTACGGGGAGCAGCATCACCACAGCCGAAGGGCTTGCCACAGCCGACGGCCTTGATCCGCTCCAAGAGGCGTTTGTCGAACATGGCGCCGTCCAATGCGGCTTCTGCACCTGCGGCATGTTGATGTCCGCAAAGGGACTGCTTCTCGAAAACCCGCATCCAGATGAAACCCAGATCCGACGGGCCATCAGCGGAAACATCTGCCGATGCACGGGCTATGCCAAAATCGTGGAAGCCATAAGCTCTAAGTTCTGATTGAAAAGATGCCGCTCGACATTTGACATCTCAAGTTTTCCCTGATGCTGAAGGGAATGAGACGCAAGAAGGGCTGCTCAGTTCATTGAGGTTGAAAGGCAATGAGTCTCACAAACAGGGAAAGGAAACCGGGTTTGCACACTCAGGCCACCTTGACACACAGATTAAGGATGCAGATTTATGATTGAATTTATCGCCGATGACAAACCGATCCGTGCAGAAGAAGGAACCTCCCTTCTTCAGGCATGTCTTGACAATGACATCTATATCCCGAATCTCTGCCACCTTGAAGGGGTGGAGAGTCCCCATGCCTCATGCAGACTCTGTTTTGTTGAAATAGAAGGGGAGGGGAGGCCAATGGCGTCATGCGCTGTCCCGGTGAGGGAGGGGATGCTGGTCCGAACCGACACCCCATCTGCAAGAGCGTTGCAGCGCGCCGCGTTTCGGTTTCTCCTGTCAGCGCATCAAGTGGACTGCAAGGCATGCCCGGCCAACAAAAAATGTGAATTGCAGCGGATGGCCAGATTCCTGAAGGTCGGTCTCACGTCCAAGAGGCTGGAACCGTTGCTCAAAGCGACTGAGATTGACGAGAGCCATCCTCTGTTTGATTATCATCCCAACCGGTGTGTGCTGTGCGGCAGATGCATCCATGCCTGTCGGAAAGAACAGGGGCACACGATGCTGACATTTGCCGGTCGGGGGATTGACACGGTCATCAGTTTTTACGGAGAGGAGGACCTGTCCAAGCTTCCGGGTGAAAACTGCCTTGCCTGTGTTCAGGCCTGTCCGGTAAGTGCCATCACACTCAAGGAGACAAAGACCCACGAAGTTTTGAAAACCTCGTAGGTCTCACAACGAAGGAGGGTGTCATGGCAGGAAAAGACCATACCGTTTCTGCATGGATATCATATCTGCTGATCATATGTTGCCTGTCCGCTTGCAACGGGCTGACCAAGGCGCATGTCAGAATGGAGCAGGGGGATTATGAGGAGGCCATTCAACTTTATGAAGAACATCTCGAAAAACATCCCGATTCCTTGGAGGCAAGGCGCGAACTCGGGTTTGCCCATCTGAAGGCCGGATTTCCTGACCCAGCCATAGCCGAACTTGAATCCGTGCTTGAGGTCAATCCATATGATCCCGATGCGCTTCTGTATGTGGGACTGGCTTATCTGGATAGGGGGAGCGTTGATGAAGCCCTAGCGGTCTTTCAGGATTACCAGAACAGAAAGCAACCGTTGCTTGAGGCCGAGGTGAAGCACCAGATGATCCTGCTGGAAAAGCTTTCAGATGAAAAGGCCTTGGATCAGGCACAGAATCGAAGAATTTTCGTGGAGCAATTTGAAGCGGCTGTGCATAACGCCTTGTCAAAGCAGGAAGCAATTGATCAACGGATGCTGGAGGCAGGAGGCGACGGTGCTGAAGGAGGAAGTGGGGGGTGCGGCTGTGAATGAGCAGTGTTTCAACATGAAAGTGAGGGAAGGTTGAACCGGTTGTGCCCCCTCCATCGAATCCTTCCAAATCATGCCCCACAAACTGACCGGGATCGATCCACGACACAGACTGCCTTACTTATCGCTGCTTCCTTCCGGATCTGACGAGGTTCATAAGCGTCTGTTGCGCGGCGGCCGATCAGCGTAAGCGCAATCTTCAGTACAAACCCTTTAGAGGGGTATTCAGCCCCGCATAAAGCGGATTTCGGGTACAGGGCACCGCTAGCTCCCCGCCTAGCACAACCTTATTCTTATTATAATTCATAAATTCAGTTTTTCAAGTGAAAAGGCCCATTTTTTTTTCATTTTCCACAAATATTGTTTGGCACAAAGTTTGCATGTCGAAAATCAGTGGAGCTGACGGATAACTTTCACATAATATCTTGACATCGTTCCAGCTGGAATTATGTTTTCTTATACATCAGGGTGGCAAATTTATTCATCATTGGCAGATCTGAAAGTTTGATGACAAAGAAACCCGGTTTCAGACCCAATAAGCTTGTCCCCGACGTTTTTCATCGGGGAAGACGTCGGGGACAAGCTTCAGGGACTGGGCGATCAGGTTACCATGACGCGACACAAACTTTCTGATGTCAAAAAGTGTGAACCGATGGATGAAGGATGCCTGGTTTTTTTGACAATCCCCTTAAACCAGCAAAACAGGAGAGAATGTTGGCTGAGAACAAGATAAAAATGGACGTTGAAGAGCAGAAAAGTGATTCGGAAGAAGAGGATGACAGGTCACAAGATATCATAAAAGAGTTGGAAGCAAAGATCGAAACTGCTGATCAGGAAGCCAAAGAGACACATGATCGGTTGCTGAGAGTGTCGGCTGAGTTTGAGAACTATAAAAAACGATCGGCCCGTGAAATCGAGGGATTCAGGAAATTTGCCAATGAATCTCTGGTGAAGGATATGCTTCCGGTGGTGGACAACTTGGAAAGGGCCGTCGTCTCTTCAGGCGATTCAGGCGCTGACAGCAGCATCGTGGAAGGGGTGGACCTGATCCTCAAGGACATACTGAAGATTTTTGACAAATTTGGCATAAAGCCGATTGAAGCCTTGGGAGAGAAGTTTGACCCCGGTTTTCACGAGGCCGTCATGCAGCAGGAATCTGAGGAACACCCTGAAAATACCGTCACAAAAGAGCTCCAAAGAGGGTATCTGATGCATGACAGACTGCTGAGACCCGCCACGGTGATTGTTTCCAAAGCAACAGCGAAAGAAGATGACGGAAATGGCTGAACCAGACTTCTGGGCACTTTCATCGTAAAATGACAACTGTTTCAAGGAGCGAAACTTGAAACTTGAAACGAGTGGAGACTGAAAATCCGCCGAATTTTCAATTTTCAATTTCATGGAGGAAAGACAAAAAAATGGGAAAGATAATTGGCATAGACCTTGGCACCACAAACTCATGTGTTGCCGTCATGGAGGGGGGGGAGGCAAAGGTCATAACGAACCCTGAGGGAGGCCGAACAACACCTTCCATCGTGGCTGTTTCGGAAAGCGGGGAACGGCTGGTGGGGCAGATCGCAAAGCGGCAGGCCATAACAAACCCTGAAAACACGGTCTTCGGTGTCAAGCGGCTCATCGGGCGGAAATATGAGTCCCCCGAAGTTCAGAACGACATCAACATTCTCCCGTACAAAATCGAAAGGGCCGGCAACGGGGATGTGCGGATCAATGTGCGGGGAAAGCAGATGAGTTCCGCGGAAATATCCTCTTACATACTGGCAAACATCAAGAACACCGCAGAGGAATATCTCGGGGAAAAGGTGACGGACGCCGTCATCACCGTGCCTGCCTATTTCAATGACAGCCAGCGTCAGGCCACAAAGGATGCGGGCAAGATCGCCGGCCTGAATGTCAAGAGGATCATCAACGAACCGACTGCCGCATCCCTCGCGTACGGCCTGGACAGGAAAAGCGAAGAGAAGATTGCGGTGTTTGATCTTGGAGGGGGCACCTTCGACGTATCCATCCTTGAAATCGGCGAGGGAGTGTTTGAGGTCAAGGCCACAAACGGAGACACCCACCTCGGGGGCGAGGATTTTGACCTTCGCATCATTGATTATCTCGCGGATGAGTTCAGAAAAGAGCAGGGGATTGATCTGAGAAATGACAAGATGGCGTTGCAACGTCTCAAGGAGGCCGCGGAAAAGGCCAAAATGGAACTCTCCTCCTCAATGGAGACCGATGTCAACCTCCCCTTCATCACCGCGGACGCGAGCGGCCCCAAGCATCTGAACGTGAAGATATCCCGCGCCAAGCTGGAGGCGTTGGTCGGCAAGTTGCTGGACAAGCTGGAGATGCCCTGCAAGGTCGCGATGAAAGACGCGGGGCTCGCCTCCAATGAGATTGACGAGGTGATCTTAGTCGGCGGCATGACGCGTATGCCGGCAGTTCAGGATCGTGTCAAGAAGATTTTCGACAAGGACCCCCATAAAGGCGTCAATCCGGACGAGGTGGTCGCTGTGGGCGCCGCGATCCAGGGCGGCGTTCTGAAAGGGGATGTCAAGGATGTCCTTCTGCTTGATGTGACCCCTCTGTCATTGGGCATCGAGACCCTCGGGGGCGTCATGACAAAGCTGATCGAAAAGAACACCACCATCCCCACGAAAAAGAGCCAAGTTTTTTCAACGGCCGCGGACAATCAGCCCGCGGTCTCCATCCATGTGCTTCAGGGGGAGCGGGAGATGGCGGGAGGCAACAAAACCTTGGGACGGTTTGAACTGGTAGGGATCCCGCCCGCGCCCAGGGGGGTTCCGCAGGTTGAAGTCACCTTTGACATTGATGCGAACGGCATCGTGAATGTCTCTGCAAAGGACATGGCCACCAACAAGGAGCAATCCATCCAGATCACGGCCTCAAGCGGTCTGTCACAGGAAGATATTGACAGGCTGGTAAAAGATGCGGAACTTCACGCGGAAGATGACAAAAAGAAGAAAGATATGGTGGAAGCCCGGAACAATGCGGACTCGCTGATCTATCAGACCGAGAAGTCCATGAAGGAGCTGGGTGACAAGATTGACAGTTCCACAAAGAGCAATGTTGAAAATGCGATCAGCAATCTCAAAAAGGCGATGGAAGGAGAGGACGCATCAGAAATCCAGCGGTTGAGCGAAGAACTGACCCAGACCTCTCACAAGATAGCAGAGGCCATGTATCAGCAGGCATCCCAGGCCGGAGCCGGCGGACCCGCTGGGCAGGACGCAAATCCAGGAGGGCAGACAGGTTCTCCGCCGGATGATGACGTGGTGGATGCGGACTATGAAGAGGTGAAAGACAAGTGATTCGTGAGGCGTGACTCGTGATGCGTGATTCGTGACTCGTGAGGCGTGACTTGTGATTCGTGAGGCGTGATTCGTGAGGCGTGACTCGTGATGCGTGACGACTTATATCTCAGCCATGGCTCACATTTCACGTTTCACGTTTCACGTTTCACGCCTCACGTTTCACGCCTCACGTTTCACGCTTCACGCCTCT
>JAOZRQ010000799.1 GCA_029940115.1 Desulfobacterales bacterium | reverse complement strand
AGCGCCAAAACCCGGTTTCTTTTCCTTTGACCTTCATCCCCTTAGCCGAAACCGGGTTTTTTCCCTCATTTGCTCCATTCTCTCCGCTGTCAAATTAGCGAGAATTTTTTTTTCTGCTTGACATACAGATCACCTTCATATAATGAATCATCATTCAGTCTATGGAAGGCATTTAATTTTTGGCATAGCGTGAGGTTCCAAACCAAGCGTGAGGCAACCCCCGTCTGCTCCCGCCGGATTGCCAAATCCGGCGGTGATGGCGGTTCGGATTTGGCAATCGTTCGACTGAGCTCACGCCGAAGTCCGAACCGAGCGTGAGGGGCTCCAAACTAAGCGTGAGGCAAACCCCATGTCTGCTCCCGCTGGATTGCCAAATCCGGCGGAGATGGCGGTTCGGATTTGGCAACCGTTCGACTGAGCTCACGCCGAAGTCCGAACCGAGCCTAACGGCTCTCTCGCCGAGCAAAGACATTCAAAGATTCGGAGGATATGATGAAGGAACAGCATGTTCCGTCTGATTACACGAAAAAAATGAAACAGCGTATCATCGCATATGGTGCGGATATCGTGGGGATTGCGGATGTCGAACCGTTAAGATCGCTCCGACTTGATCCCTCTGACCTGTTGGAGCCGTTTACCCGGGCCGTCTCCATTGCGGTTCGGCTTCCCTCGGCCATATTTGAGATGATTTCCGAGCAACCCACGCCGATTTACGCCTCAATTTACCAGGCCGCCAACCGTCTGTTGGATGATATCGCGTTTCAGACCGCGTCCCTTCTCGAAGCGGAGGACTTCCCCAGCCTTCCGATCCCGGCATCCCAGCTCTTGGATCGGGAAAACTGGCACGCCGCGATCAGTCACAAGGCAGTGGCACGAATGGCCGGACTCGGCTGGCAGGGGAAGAACCTGCTTCTCATCACGCCAAAATACGGATCCAGAGTCCGGCTGACAACCGTTCTCACCACCGCCCCCTTGGATGTGGACGGTCCCGTAGAAAATCGTTGCGGAAAATGCACATTCTGCCAAGAGGCGTGTCCGGTGGGGGCCATAAAAGGCGTCAACACAGAAGACCATTACAAGGATAGGGATGAGGCCCTCTTCTTCTCACGATGTGTGGAGAAGCTTACCGGAGAATTCGCAAAACTTCCCGATATCGGCGCGCCCATCTGCGGGATTTGTATCAGGGTGTGTCCCTTTGGACGAAAGGAAAAAGGAACTCCACAGGAATAACGGTTATCGCGAAGGAGTGCAAGGTGTGGCTTGGAAAGGCATGAATGACCGCGCGCTCAAACCCAAGACCTGTCATTCCGGTCAGATGACGAGAACTGGCAACACCTTTGACGTCATTGGCCTTGAACGAGGTTTCCGTCATCCCTGATAAAAAAATGTCAGGGACAAGTTCTGACCCGGGAATGACAACTGATGATTTGCAGAGGAGATTAAGGCATGGAAGAATTGTTTGAACTGAGATCCCACATTGAACAGGGTCGCTACAGCAAGGCGTTGTCCTTGGTCGGAGAAATGGAGGAGATGAGCAGAGACGACAAAATCAACAAGGTCCGTAGCCACACGGTGATTCTGTTGCTACATCTGATCAAGCAGCATGCAGAGAAACGCACGACCCGTTCATGGGATATCTCGATTCGCAATTCTTTGGAGGAGATCACTTATACGAACAAGCGAAGAAAATCCGGAGGGTACTATCTCAGAAAAGGTGAGATCGCAGGTGCCATAGAAGAAGCTTGGGAAAATGCCTTGAGATACGCGTCTGCCGAAGCATTTGAAGGGAGCCGCACAGAATCAGAAATCGCCGAAATGATTGATGGGAAAGCGATTAAGAATGAGGCATTGCAGAAAATACTCGAAATGCAGCTCAAATGAACCTGGTTCTAACGGTTTTTGTGGTTTCCGACACCCATCATGAACCGCGGATGAACGCAGACGGTGTGCCGGGCGGGGCCCATCCGCGGTTTGTTCATGGGCATGTCCCGGCAGGCTGGCTTTCAGGATCGTGGCTGTCTGAAATCACAGGCAACCACAAAATCCGTTAGAATCAGAAATGAACTGGGTTCTGGACCGAGAATTCGATAATAGAGCCTCTCGGAGAGCTGGGCTCAAATGAACTGGATTCTGGGTTCTGGAGCCTTGGTTCTGGAGCTTTGGTTCTCGGGAGTCTGAAACATAGAACCCATAGCCGATAGCCCATAGCCGATAGCCCATAGCCCATAGCCCAGAAAGGATTGACCAGAATGAATCCTCACCGTTT
>JAOZRQ010000297.1 GCA_029940115.1 Desulfobacterales bacterium | reverse complement strand
AGCATCAGACATCCAGCATCAGACATCCAGCATCAGACATCCAGCATCAAACATCAAGCATCAATCATCAATCCAATTCTCCACCTGATGGATCGGCAACAGGTCAGCAAAGTCCCGTTCGTTGCGGGTGACGAGAATATAGTCGTAACTCAGCGTCATCGCGGCGATCATCATGTCTGCATGTCGTTTTTTGAAACCTTTCTTTCTGCGTCTCGCGTCTTGTTGCAACTGCAACAACCGGTTTGCCGCTTCCTTGTCGAAAGGAGCAACCTTGAATTGGCGTAACAGTTCATGTGTTTCAATCAGCTTTTTATCAGGAAAAAGAGCCTGTTCCGGTTTTTCTTTGGGAACACCGTCAATCTGCCGCAGTCTCCCTCGCCATGACTCGGCAACGACGACAGACGGCAAGTGAATCCTGTCCCACGAAACACGGTCAATATGCTGACAAAGAACGGGGTGTTCCTTACGCAGGTAACTCAGAATATTGGTGTCCAGAAAATACCCGTTCATTCCGCCTCACCTCCCAGCCAAACCCAGTCTTTGTCCCGTTCTCGTTCAATCTCCTCAAAGAAATCATCCCAACTCGGATCATCTTTCAACTTCTTTATCAAATCCCACGGGGGTTCCTTCGCACCCAAAGAAACATTGGGCGGAACGGGACGGGGAAAATCACGCCAAGCCCGGTCAATCCGTTTGAAGGACGAATTGAAGACCTCCCGCAAGGCCATTTTCTGATCTTCGATATGGCCGTCGCCGTCGGTCACCGGATTCGGATTTTCCAGACGGAAATGTCGCGGTGGCGGTTCGTCCTCAGGGGTGAACATGATCCTTGTCACGTCGGGGATCTCAATGGTCAGGTCCTGCACGATGTTCGCGATGGCAATCAGGTCGGCCTCATTCCCGGCCGCGTCTATCCGTTTCGTCAGACGGTTCATTGCTTCCAGAAAGCCTGAACGTCTGCCAGGCTCTGATTCGGCCATTATCGTGTCGGCATGGTCTGCCAAATCCCGCAGGACCGATTTCGTCTTCTCCATGGCCGCCTCCAGACTCACCGGCTCTGCCTCATCAGAGACGATGGCTCTCCCGACCTCGTTTGGCAGAGGGTCTGCTGGAAGTTGCCTGATGTACAGTTCCAACGCCTCGGTGACGACCTGTTCGGGCGTCTGTCGCCCCTGATCGGCAATCTGTCCGATCTGTTCGATTACGGTCTGATCTGTCAGTTGAATGTTCATCGCCTGTTTATCCTTAAGGTAACTGAATAAATAATTTCCCCTCGCCCTCGGGCAGAAGTCCAGTTTGTAGTTCCGCCTTTAGGCGGTGCGGCACCGCCCAAAGGCGGAACTACAAACTGGAAGGATGCCATCGTCAGAATAAAATAAACATCATCATAGCTTACATAAAAATGGATGTCAAGCTTGGAAAATGAAAAAGAGCATGGATTTCGGGGAATCCATGAACTTGAACTTATGCTTGAACCATAAGTGTAAACTTAGGGGCCAACGCCCTTACCCCGTTCCTTTGCCCAACACCGGGCAGGGGAAGAATCCCTAAGCTGTGTACAGGACAAAAAAAGTGATTGTGAAAAGAAACCCGGCTTTTTCCTGCAGTTGGGAAGTCGGCCAGTTTTGGAAAAAGCCGGGTTTCTCGCCCTTCCCGACTTTTTGTCCTGTACTCAGATCCCTAAGTTTACACTTGTGGCAAGATGAGCCGGACATTTCTGCCCCTCTCAAATCTGCCCCCTCAACTTTGCCCAGAGCAATCCCAGGTACTCATAAACGGCTCTCTCTGATTTGCGCAGTCCCCCCGATCCGGGATAAAAGGCCTTTGGAGTGAGGATTCCCTCTGCCTTGACCATGTGTTCGGTGGGCGCGGGGTGAGGCGTCATTCCCTGTTTCCTGAACAACGCCATGGCCCGGGGCATATGGGAGGCGGATGTGACAAGGACAAATGGCCTCTCCCCCACGATTCGCCTGACATTCTTGGCCTCATCCTTTGTGTCTTTGGATCGATTTTCGACAAGGATGTCCCCTTCATCAACGCCGATGGCCTTTGCCGTTTTCGCCATGGCCTTTGAGACGTTTCTGCCCGTGAAGATGAGCCGGCTTCCCGGGTGTTCACGATGGATCCGGATGCCTTCCACCAAGCGCGCCAAGGAGGGGTTGCTGAACTGGCTGATGACAGGGATCCGGCTCGTAAAGGTTCCGCCACCGCCGAGAACAACGACAAGCTTGACACTGTCTCCGGCTTGATACGGTGGATACTGCCTCTCCAACGGCTCCAGAAGCATGTTTGACGCAAACCTGCAACTCAGCAGATAGAGCAGGCATATCCCCACAGATATGAGGACCTTTCCGGCCATCTCTCTTTTGGCGAACCAGAGAAGGTAGAGGCCCAAAAAAGATATCCCGATGCATATCGGCATCGGGAAGAAAAAGGGGGCGAGGATTTTTTTGAGAAGATACATGATTCGGTCTCTGCTCATCTCTGGTTTTAACGGATTTTGTGGTTTGAAGCGCCTGCTCTTAATCTCGTTCCACCATTCTTGTTCCCTGTTGTGCGGAAACGGCGCAAGAGTGCTTCAATTCTTGTTTTATACATTGCCAAATATTCCTTCCCAAAAATACTGTCGAGCGTTGAACTGGCTGTGCTTTGCACCTCAATGTGTCTTATACTTCGGCGGGAAGTGGTTACAAAGGTAATGCCGTATTTTGCCGCATTGTAGCCCAAATCCCGCAACTCTCTGAAAGCCTCTGCATTGTCTTTAAATTTGTTTCTCGCCTCATCAAACTGGCCCAGAATGGCAAATCCGATCAAAGGGGATGAGTCGGCAACGATTTTCATGAGGCAAACCTCTCAAGCTCCCCTTCCAATTCGGACGCATCATAGGCAATCAGGTCCATCTCGTGATTGTCCAACTCGGTCAGCAGATCCTGCCGGCTCACGCCCGCCAGTTCGGCCGCCTGTCCGAATGAGAGTTTGTGATTTTTGAAGAGTTGAAGTGCCGTGAGGAGGCGCATCTGGCATATGAATTCTTTCCGAGTCTGATTCAATGCCTGTAAGATGCCCTGCGGTACTTCAAAGGTGATCTGAGTGGCTTCCATGATGATTTTCCTCCTGTTTTCCGGGATTCCTATTCCGTGGAGGCTATTTTTCATTGGTGCGTATGTAGCCAGCCTCCCCCATTAGTTAGTATCTGCTGAAAATCTCTTTTCCCTTGACATGCGTGCTGTTGCATGCCATTCTCCCACATCCGGTCTGGGAGTCTCTGTGACCCCCAGACGGGATTTTTGAAAAATTGCAATCCCCAAAAAAAACAACAGGGAGACTGAAAAAATGATCAGGAACACCTTCGAGGAGGCCCTCTCCCCCGAATGGGTCGCGAGGAACATCACAAACCCGGCGCACGGACTCGTGGTCCTGCGGAGGATCATCCCGTGGGAGGCCATCGTCGCCCTTCCCGCACCGCTCCACGACGAGGCGGGCCGCCTTGGGAAGCCCCTCCGGGTCATGGTGGCCCCTCTGATCGTCTCCCGCCTCCGCGGGTTGGGCGACCGGGAGGTTGTGGGAGGAGGTCTTCATTCGCTTCCGTCGGTCCACGGAGGCAACCTTGACACTCGGAAGTTTTTGTCCATATCCGATTGTTGGCTCACAGCTTCCAGCTTACAAAAAACACCTGACCCAATGCGCCTCCTCATGTTGTTTGAATTCCGGGATCTGCTCTCTGCAAATCGGCATCATCTCGGGACACCGCGGATGGAAATGACACCCCTCCGGCGGGGAAAGGGGGCTGGGGATATCCCCCAAGAGCCCTTTTCGCTTCTTTTTGACATTGGCATCGGCAATCGGAGCGGCTTCCAGCAATGCCCGGGTGTAAGGGTGGCACGGATTCTCATACAGCTCTTTCTTCTCCGCAAGTTCCACGAGGCGTCCGAGGTACATCACCGCGACCCGGTCGCTGATATGCCGCACCACCGAGAGGTCATGGGACACGAAGAGGTAAGTCAGCTTGAACTCCTCTTGCAGATCCATGAGCAGGTTGATCACTTGGGCTTGAATGGAGACATCCAGCGCGGAGACCGGCTCATCACAGATGATTAGCTCCGGTTGCAACGCGAGGGCCCGGGCGAATCCGATCCGCTGGCGTTGGCCGCCGCTGAATTCATGGGGATAGCGATGAATATGCTCGGGCCTCAGGCCCACCACATTCATGAGGTGGCGGATACGCTCGAGGCGTTTTGCCTTGTCACCGACATCGTGGATGACCAGCCCCTCGCCGATGATGCGCTCCACCGTGTGCCGGGGGTTCAGGGAGGAATAGGGGTCTTGAAAGATGATCTGCATCCGTTTTCTGAGTGGGTACATCTCCTTCCGGGTCAGCCTGAGGATGTCCTGATCGTGGATCCGAATCTCCCCCTCGGTGGGCCTTTCCAAACGCAAGATCAGCCGGCCGAGAGTCGATTTGCCGCATCCGCTCTCCCCGACCAGTCCGAGGGTCTCCCCCCGGCAGATGTCGAGATCAACCCCGTCCACCGCCTTGACTGTTCCGATCTGGTGTCCGAAGAGGCCGCCGGTGACCGGATAATATTTTGTTATCTTCCGTAGTACGACCAGTTTTTTCATTTGTCCGTTGTCCGCTGTCTTGAAAGCGTTATAAATGGATGTTCAGATTCAATTGCCTCTCCCGCTGGAGTTCCATCAACTCTTGTCTCAACTGGACCCAATAGGGGTGCTCTGCCGAGAGGACGGCCGCCTCAATTTGCTCCCTCAAATTGGGGAAATGGCGGTCCATTCAAGCTTGAACACCTCGGTCAGAAGTTCATGGGCATCCTGTCGGGCCTGTGATTTGGTCCACAAGCGGCGCTCCGCACGTTTGACAATAAATATTGAAGAGCCGTCCAACACTTTGACCACTTGATCAATACA
Organism: Desulfobacterales bacterium; assembly: GCA_029940115.1. Taxonomy (GTDB): domain Bacteria; phylum Desulfobacterota; class Desulfobacteria; order Desulfobacterales; family 4be13; genus JAOZRQ01. The sequence continues at coordinate 3,533 of JAOZRQ010000297.1, read as the reverse complement.
TATCCCTTCGCTGTATTCTTTTCGCAGGATCTTATTCAGACGTTTGAACCAGCGTTTCCATTCTGACTGCTTCCTGACAGGCTTATGAGAAGCCGCAGTTCCCAGCTCTTTTAGCTCATGGGAGATACCGCACAGCAGACCAAAGCAGGCTTTGCACTCCGGACAATCTTTTTGTTGAACTCTATGGTTTGGAAGGGCCAACTAAAAGTCGTGTCGGCGGAATTGCAGACAAAACAGGTGGATTGAGCCATGTTCAGAACTTAGTCATAAAGCCAGCAACGAACGGTGTGCCCCTCTTTTGAAATCAGTTCCGGCTCTTCCTCGGCGCATTGTTCTGTCGCGTGTCTGCACCGGTCATTGAATTTGCACCCCAAGGGGAGATCAAGCAGGCTGGGCACCATGCCGGGGATGGCCTCGAGACGGACACGGCCCTCTTCCTCCGATGTTCCCGGAATGGATCGCATCAGCCCTTGGGTATAGGGATGCAACGGGTTGTTGAACAGGGTCTTCACGTCCGCCTCCTCCACCACTCGTCCCGCATACATGACCACCACCTGCTCCGCGGTCTCCGCGACAACGCCGAGGTCGTGTGTGATGAGCAGGATCGCGGTCCCGGTGGTCCGGCTCAACTGTTCCATGAGCTCCAGTATCTGCGCCTGTATGGTGACGTCCAATGCGGTGGTCGGCTCGTCTGCGATGATCAGCCGAGGGTGGCAGGCGAGGGCCATGGCGATCATCACGCGTTGGCGCATGCCGCCGCTCATCTGGTGCGGGTAATCGTTGATCCGGGTCTCCGGAGACGGGATTCCGACCTGCTTCAGGAGGTCCGTCGCGTGATCCATGCTCTCCCTTTTCCCGATCTTCTCGTGAAGCTGAATCACTTCGGCAATCTGATCCCCGACCTTGAAGACCGGATTGAGCGAGGTCATCGGCTCCTGAAAGATCATGGAGATTTTGTTGCCCCGAATCGCCCGCATCTTCTTTTCGGAGAGCGTGAGCAGATCTGTGCCATCAAAACGGATCTCCCCTTCGACGATTTTCCCGGGAGGCTGAGGGATCAGACGCATCACCGACAGCGCGGTGACGCTCTTGCCGCAGCCGGATTCCCCCACAATGCTGAGGGTCCGGCCCTCGCCGACATGAAAGCTCACGTTGTCCACCGCCTTCACTCTTCCCCGTTCCGTGAAGAAATAGGTTTTCAGGTTGTTTACTTCGAGTAGTGGAGTTGTCATATTCAATATTCATCATCCCATGCCCTGCCCTTGCCTTGCCCGTGCCGGCAGGGCACGGGACAGACCTTTTTCATGGTTTTATTTTGCCCAACGACAAGCCTGAGATTTCGAGCCGTACCCGGGTTGTCCGTTTCGCCATCCGAATGTCTTGCCAGCAAATCGCCAAAAATCTCCTCTCCAAAAATCTCTCCATTGCTGACAAATTTCTCCACCTCCACAGAACCATCGGCAAAGAATTCCGCTTCCAGCCGTTCCCCGGGAACAGTCACCATCACCATAATCGTCTCATCCCGATGGTGTGCCAGCGTGTAGCTTATCTTGCCCTGCTCCAGATTATCCAAGAATGTCATCAGTTTGCTGAAAACATCTTCTTTCATTTGTCGAACCTCTTGTCTGTCAGCAGTTTGCGAACCACTTTGAAGCCAGTTCTGTTCTCTCTGGCTCCCACCGCAAGCTGTTCCCATGTCATCATGCAGAATGTGTTCCAGTCTAAAGAGCCTTCCGGCAACTGAGCCTGTTTGACACTCCCTTTCTTATATGCCAGTATCTCAGCAATTTTTGGTCCTGAACACTTATGCCTGTGACCTTTCTTTCTGCCACTCACTGTGATTATCCCCCGTTCATAGGTGTAAACTTAAGAGCCATGCTCTTGCTCTTGATCTTGCTCATGTCTATTTGACCGAGAGCAAGATTAAGAGAAAGATTAACTCAAGTTTCGCACCCCTGTGTGAGCCCATTTTCCAAGGGTTTCAGGAGATGGTCGACCTCGAAAACCCACTTTTTGGGCAATGTGAGATCAGGCACTTGCACCCCATCATGACCAAAGATTGAGTCAGACGGACCAGAAACTGACTTGACCATCTGTATTCACTCAAAAATTTGGGTGCGAAACTTGAGAGATCAAGTTTAAGTTTATACTTATGATCCCCGTTATTCTCTCAGTCTCGGATCCAACGCATCCCGCAGACCGTCTCCCATAAGGTTGAATCCGAGCACGGCCAGCAGAATCATCACTCCCGGAAAGGTGACGACCCACCAGGCGCGAAGGATCAGCGCCCGGCCATTGGCGAGCATGGCCCCCCATTCGGGCGTGGGCGGCTGTGCGCCGAGCCCGAGGAAACTGAGGGCCGCCGTCTCCAAAATGGCGGTGGCAAAGCCCAAGGTGGTCTGAACAATCAGCGGTGCCAAGCAGTTGGGCAGGATGTGAATAAAGATGAGTCTCGCATCTCCTGCTCCGAGGGCCCGGGCAGACTGGACATAGTCTTTGGCATACTCCTCCAGAACCGACCCGCGAACGAGGCGGGCATATCTCGGGATGCTCACCACGCCGATGGCGACCATGGCGTTTCGCAAACTCGGCCCGAGAAAGGCCACGATCACAATGGCAAGGAGAATGGAGGGAAACGCCAGAAGGATGTCCATCAGCCGCATGATCAGGTTGTCAATCCGCCCCCTGTAGAACCCGGCCACCGATCCGGCAAGTGTGCCGAAAGAGAGGGAGATCGCCACCGCCACCAGCCCCACAAGCATGGATATCCGGGATCCGTAAATAATCCGGCTCAGAAGGTCCCTTCCAAAGTCATCCGTTCCGAGAAGATATTCCCGGTCCCCCTTCTCAGCCCACACCGGCGGCTTCAGCTTGGAGTAGAGGGACTGCTCAAGCGGGTCATGCGGTGCGATCCATTTGGCAAAGAGCGCCATGAGCAGAAAGGTGACGATGATCACCAATCCTGCAACAGCGATCCGGTTTTTTTTCAGGCGTAGCAGATTTTCCATCAAAGGGCTGTGCGACACCGCTTGCAACGAATCCGAAGGATCCTGTCCCTTTGCATGGTCTCCGGATTTCTCAATTTCATTACGTTCTTTCAATACGATTAGTCCTTTCACTGAAACTCGGGTTCTCGGTGCTGGGTATGCTTCTCGGATTGGCTTCACACCAGTCATCATCAATTACAGACAACGGGTTAGATCCATGCTCAATGTCAAATGGAAAAACTCTGCTAATCAATCCATGTCGCACACCCGAGTGGATCGTCGGGTTAGCCGTCAAATCAAATAACCTTTTTCAAGGCCAAAAGCAACTCCGCTTTTCCAATCAGATGTCAAATAATCCCGAATTTTCAAAAAAAGATGTTCAACCACGTCCTGAAAAATTCTGAATCTCTCCCAACTGTAAATATACTTATGACAGGTTCACAGTTTCGAGACAATTTGTAGAACCCCTTCTCTGATAACCCAATATTGACATCTCAAGTTTCGCACCCCTATGTGAGCCCATTTTCCAAGGGTTTCAGGAGATGG
>JAOZRQ010000296.1 GCA_029940115.1 Desulfobacterales bacterium | reverse complement strand
GGCCGCTCGCCCATGGCCGCTCGCCCATGGCCGCTCACCCATGGCCGCTCGCCCATAGCCGCTCACCCCATACCCACTTTCATCAAATATTGTCCGTATTGGTTCTTCAGGAGAGGCTGTGCCAGTTTTTTCAACTGATCCGCATTGATGAAGCCTTGTCGGTAAGCGATCTCCTCAAGACAGGCCACCATGAGTCCTTGTCTGTTTTCAATGGTCTCGATGAAGTTGGATGCCTGCATCAAGGTTTCATGGGTGCCGGTATCAAGCCAGGCAATCCCCCTGCCGAGCCTTTCCACGCGGAGCATCCCCATTTTCAGATAGGCCCGGTTGACATCGGTGATCTCCAGCTCCCCCCGCGCGGAGGGTTTCAGTTCGGCAGCAATGTCAAGGACCTGATTGTCGTAAAAATAGAGACCCGTCACCGCATAATTTGATTTGGGTTTTTCGGGTTTTTCCTCAATGTCAACGGCATTTCCCTTTTCATCAAAGCTGACAACGCCGTAGCGCGCCGGGTCTCTCACCCAATATCCGAACACTGTGGCCCCGCGGTTGCCTTCCTTGGCCTGATTCAGTTGCCCGGTCAGGCCGTAACCGTGAAAAATGTTGTCCCCCAAGATCAGGCAGACATCCCCATCCCCCACAAAATCCCGGCCAAGGACAAATGCCTGGGCCAGTCCCTCGGGTCGGGGCTGCTCGGCATATTCAAAGGAGAGTCCCCATTGTGAACCATCGCCGAGAAGCTTTCTGAAAAGAGGGAGATCATGCGGGGTTGAAATCAGAAAGATCTCCCGGATGCCCGCCAGCATGAGCACAGAAAGGGGGTAATAGATCATCGGTTTGTTGTAGATCGGCAACAGTTGTTTGCTGATCGCCTGGGTGATCGGATAGAGCCGTGTACCGGACCCGCCTGCAAGTATGATGCCTTTCATTGCGTCACCTTTCCTTTTTTCTGATTATATAATCGGCATCTTTCATTTATGGGTTCACATTCCAGTTTGCAGTTCCGCCCTCAGGCGGTGCGAGACCGCCTGAAGGCGGAACTGCAAACTGAAAAGTGCGAACCACCTTTCAGGCAAAATGAAAGATGCCATATAATCAGCCTTTTTTCGGACAAACATTATGATTCGGAAGCCTCACACCAGCCGTGGAAAGGTTTTGAAAACCGAAGGCTTTCATAAAGTGCGATCCCCACGGCGTTTGACAGGTTCAGGGATCTGATCTCTTGGGAAATCGGAATGTGGTAAGTCGCGTGTTCATACATGGACAGGATGTCGCGAGGCAGGCCCCCGGTCTCCGAGCCGAATATGAGAAACAGGCGGGCTGGTCGCGGCATGGCCCAGAAACATTTGTCCCCCTTCTTGGCAAAGAGCGCCACCTCATTTTTCTGAGGGTTCATCTTTTTCCTGAAATCCTCAAAATCTTCCCATACAGTCACTCTGACTTTGGGCCAGTAATCAAGTCCGGCCCGTTTGACTTCCCGACTTTCAAGGGAAAATCCCAATGGCCGGATCAGGTGGAGAGAAGCGCCTGCTCCGAGGCAGGTGCGTCCGATACTGCCGGTGTTCCCGGGAATCTCAGGCGAAACGAGGACCACATGGCGTTCATAAGTGTCATGTCGGGGATGGTTCATTTTCTGGGTTCTGGATACTTGGTTCTGGGTTCTCGGTTCTCGGTTCTGGACGCTTGATTCTCCATTCTTCTGGACGCTTGATTTTCCATTCTCATCCTGAAAACCTGCGTATCCCACACAAAGGCGCAACGGCACAAAGATGGCGCGGAGGAGTGTGGGCATCCGGTTAGGATCATGGATCAAACAATTTTCTCATCATGAACCGCGGATGAACGCAGACGGCCTGCATGCCGGGGCTCATCCGCGTCCATCCGCAAGTTGTTTGATTCTCATTCCTTACCGGTCAGGAAGACGCGGAGGCCGCGGAGTCTGATCCGAATCTCCGCGTCCTCCGCGTTCAAAAAACGGCTTCAGACCACAAAATCCGTTAGAAACAAGACTATTTAACCCATTTGCTCTCCCTTGTCAAGTGCTTCCCTCGAACCTCGAACCCGAGAACCCCCGAACCCAAAAAAAAGGATTCTGCTGTCAAGAATGGCTTGAAAAAGGATGGTAAAATGTCTATAAAGATGAAAGTCTTCTCATGCTGGAAACATGAGAAAGCCTTCAAAAATATGTTCAGTGTTCATGACCGTGCCGGCGCCATAGGTGTAAACTTAAGGGCCAATGCCTATTTCCCGTGCCCTGCCGTGTTCGTGGGACCGCGCTCGTTGCTGAAAGAGTGCGGACAACGGACAGGTTCACGGGCACGTTCACGGGCAGGAATCCCTAAGTTTACACTTATGGTGCCGGCACATGCAGGACATGTAAGGGCCAAGGATGATCAGATGGAAGGGAAGCCGACCCATGAAGAATTGATGGAGCGAATCAAAACCCTTGAGAAGAAGGCCGCGGAACAGGAACGGGTGAAGAGACGCCTGAAGCATCAGAGCTATGTCCTGAATGTGATGACAAGCCAGATGGAGGATATGGTTTACTTCAAAAACAGGAATTTCAGGTACATCTTCAGCAGCAGACCCCATTGTGAAAGGATATTGAAATGCCCCCAAGATGCCTGTGTGGGCAAGACCGATGCTGAAATCGCCCCCTTTTACCGGCCTGTTGTTTACATCGAGGGGATGGGGGAGATCGTCATTGACAGCGACACCCAGACCCGGGTCAGGGGGGAGGTCTCCAGATTCACGGAAAAGGCGATGATTGACGGCAAGGAATTGTATCTTGAAGTCTGCAAGACCCCTCTCTTTGACAAACACAGGAATTTTGCAGGCATTGTGGGGTGTGCAAGGGATGTCACCGCCAGCATCCAGATCAGACGGAAGATGGCCGAACAGCAATCCCTGTTGCGTTGCTTGGTGGACTCGATTCCCGCGATGGTCTGGTTCAAAGATGCCAACCTGAGATATCTTACGGCAAACAAGGCATTTGCCGAGAGCGTCGGTGTGGCGGACAAGGATGTCCTGGGAAAGACAGACCATGATTTTTTCCCCCAAGCCCAAGCCGAGAAGCAACGGAAGATTGACCGTCGAATCATCCAGTTCGGGGAGCCTCTGCTGAACATGGAAGAACCGTTGAACCGCCCCGACGGAAAGCCGGGTTGGGCCATGACCACAAAGGTCCCCTATCGGGATGAGGAGGATCTCATTGCGGGCATGGTGGGCATCACCATAGACATCACTGAGCGACGGCTCATGGAAGAGGCCTTGCAACGGCGGGACGCGATTTTGCAGGCGGTCGCGTTTGTGGCAGAATATCTTCTCAAAACACCCGACTGGGAGGAGAAGATCGGTGATATTCTCGAAAAGCTGAGAAAAGCCACGGCCGCGGGTGGGGTCTTCATATTTGAAAACAAGTGGATAGACGGCATCCTGAAGTTGGCCCGATGCCGCAGACAAACTTTCGCCGGGCAAGAGGCAAGAGGCAAGGGGCGAGAGGCAAGGGGCGAGAGGCGAGAGGCAAGGGAAAACGGCCCCATCACCCCTCGCCCCCTCGCCCGAAAAACAAACCGCTCGTCGAGGCGATCCTTGAAGTCAAGGGAAAACGGCCCCATCACCCCTCGCCCCCTCGCCCCCCAACTCCGCGAACTCTATTACCAGAACGGATTTGAACGATGGAAGGAGATTCTGGGCAAGGGGGACGTCATTTACGGTCATGTGAGGGATTTTCCCCCAGACGAACGGAAAGTTCTGGCTTTCCAGGGCATTCTCTCCATCGCGGTGGTCCCGGTCTTTGAAGGGCCAGACTGGTGGGGCTTCATCACCTTCAACGAGTATCTGAAAGAACGGGACTGGCTTCCCGCGGAAATCAGCGTTCTGAAGGCCGCGACCGATGCCCTCGGTTCCGCGATCCGCCGCAAAAATGAGGAGGATCTGCTTCGCCAGGCCAAGGAGGCGGCCGAGCAGGCCAACCAGGCGAAAACCAATTTTCTGGCCAACATCAGCCATGAAATCCGCACCCCGATGAACGCCATCATCGCGCTGACCGATCTGACCCTGAGTACCGAACTGACCCCCATGCAGCAGGATTATCTGAAAAAGGTCAGTTCCTCATCCCACACCCTTCTCGGGATACTCAATGACATTCTCGATTTCTCCAAGGCGGAGACCGGCAAGATTGTGGCCGAAAGTGCAAATTTCCGATTGCAGGACGTTCTGGATGACCTTGCGGACATGTTCGGCCCCCAAGCCGAGGGCAAAGGCATTGAAATGATCGTCAGCATGCCGCCTGACGTGCCGGACGCGCTGGTGGGAGACTCGCCGCGGCTGAAACAGGTACTTGTCAATCTCACTGAAAACGCACTCAAGTTCACCGAGATGGGCGAGATCGTCATCCGGGTGGCCTGTGTCGAAAGGAGAGCGGATCGGACAACTCTCTCCTTCTCCGTCACAGACACCGGCATCGGCATCGAGCCGGAGAGCATCCCGCATCTGTTCTCGGCGTTCACCCAAGCTGACGGCTCAACCACAAGAAGTTACGGCGGAACAGGGCTGGGGCTCGCCATATCCAAAAGCTTGGTGAACCTGATGGGCGGAAAGATCCGGGTGGAGAGCGAGCCGGGCAGGGGGAGCACCTTCTCCTTTGCTCTTCCGTTTCAGAAACAGGCGTTGGAAAAAGAGCCGGAATACCGCCTGCCTGAAGGCTTGAAAGCCCTTGTTGCGGATGACAATGAGACCACCCGGCGGACTGTTGCTGAGATGCTGGTCTCCTTCGGGCTTGAGGTCGAAACCGCCGGATCCGGAGAAGATGCACTGAAAAAACTGGGTGAGGGCATTGAATCAGAGAACATCTGCCATCTCATTCTGATGGACAGAAAGATGTCCGGAATAGACGGATTCACCGCGTCGGAGATGATAAGACAGGATCCCCGACTGGCGGAGATTCCGATCATCATGTTGGCCAATCCAGACAAGGAATGGAGACAGAAAGCAGGAAAAACCATGGACATCAAAGCTTATGTGAGCAAACCAGTGAAAGTCCCGGCTCTGTTTGCCGAGATCAGAGAGATATTCAATCCCCGAAACATGCGGAAACCGTCTCCCCAGTCCCCTGCCAAGCTTCTTCTGGTGGAGGACAGCGGCATCAATCGGAAAGTCATTCTGAACATGCTGGAGGGGGCCGGTCTTCTGCTGGAAACAGCGGTGAATGGCAAGGAAGCGGTTGACGCGGTGGAAAAGCATTCATATGATGCCGTGCTCATGGACATTGAGATGCCGGTGATGGATGGTTACGAAGCCACGAGAGAGATACGGAAACAGGAAGCGGGGAAGCGGAGGGTTCCGATCATCGCCATGTCTGCTCACAGGGCAGAGGATATCCGTGAGGAATATCTCGAAGCAGGAATTGATGATTACATTTCCAAGCCGATGGGCCGCAGCAAGCTTCTTGGCGTATTGGGAAAGTGGATGACGCTTTTCGCGGATGCCCCGGAAAAAAAGGCTGTCACCGAACTCCCTGACATTCAGGGAGCAGAAGAGGGGTTTCCCCAGACGCTCCCCGGAATTGATCTTGAAGCCGGTTTGCAGAGATTACAGGGAAACAAGGCGCTTTTCGTCAATCTTCTGAAAAATTTTGCAGAAAAATATGGCGGAATCACAGAGGAGATCAAAAAGGCCCTTCAGGTTTCGGACCGTGCCGGGGCCCGCTCGTTGACCCATTCGCTCAAAGGGATGGCCGGCAACCTTTCTGCAACCGCGCTCTTTTCCGCCGCGCAGGCCCTGGAGCAGGCCATTGACACCGCCGCCTCGGATGCCATTGGCCCGGGTGTGCGAAAACTGGAAGAGGAGATGAGGCGGGTACGGATGTCGGTACAGAAACTGGAAAAAAATCGGAAACGAGGATCCGAAGATGAGAAGATGTCCAGAGAGGATGATGGCCCAAGCTTGTCTGAAATAACGGATATGTTGGTCAACCTTGGCAAGTTGATTTCAGAAAATGACATAGAGAGTGAGGCGTTTTTTGGATCGGTGAAAAAACACCTTGCCGGCTATGATGTCGAAGATGAGACCAAGGATCTGGATGCCCAGATCATGGGGTATGAATTTGAGGAGGCGCAGATGACATTGAAGCGGATCGCCAATGTCCTCGGGATTTCGCTTCAAGGGGGCTAGAGATGCTGGATGATATCAAAGAGCAGAAAATACTGATTGTGGATGATGAACAGGACAATATCAAGATCCTCGCGGAAATTCTGAAGGGGAGGTACAAGCTCATCGGTGCGAGAAGCGGCAACGTCGCCCTGAAATGCGCGACCGCTGAGGAGACACCCGATCTGATCCTCCTGGATATCATGATGCCCGGCATGGATGGATTTGAAGTGATCAGGAGGTTGAAGGCCGATGCAAAGACCCGGGACATCCCTGTCATCTTCGTCACCGCCATGGGAAAGGAGGGACATGAGGCCAAGGGGCTTGAACTCGGAGCGGTGGATTACATCACCAAGCCGATCAGTCCGGCTGTTGTCAATGCCCGCGTGGAACTCCAGATGGAGCTCCATCACTATCGCAACCATCTTGAGCGCATGGTTTACGAGCGGACCGAGGAGCTCGCGGTCATCAACAAGCGGACACGGAAGGAGGTTGCAGAGCGAAAGCAGGCAGAGGAGGAACTGAGGAAGCATCAGGACCATCTTGAGGAGATGGTGGAGAAACGGACCGAGGAGCTGAAAGCCGTCAACAAAAAGCTGATAAAGGAGATTGACGAGCGGAAACGAATGGAGGCGGAACTCCGGAAAGCGAAGGACCATCTGGAAAAGGTGTTCAAAAGGGCCGAGACCGCGCGCAAGACCGCCGAGGCGGCGAACAAGAAGATCATCGAGAGCATCCGATACGCCAAGATGATCCAGTCCTCTCTGTTGCCGAACTTGGAAAACATAAAGCACCATCTCCCGAACAGCTTTTTCATATGGATGCCAAGGGACATTGTCGGGGGGGACATCATATTCGCAGATGCCACCAGCGGCGGCTTCATCCTCGCTGTGATTGACTGCACCGGCCATGGTGTCCCGGGCGCGTTCATGACCATGATCGCGTCCGCGAGTCTGAGGCGGATCATAAAAGATGAGGGATGTCATGATCCGGGAGAGATACTGAAACGTCTCAACATCATCATCAAGACATCGCTTCACCAAGATACGGAATATGCCCTTTCCAATGACGGCCTGGACGCGGCCATATGTTTTCTGAAACCAAGGGAGACCCATATGACCAGCTCCTTCTGGCTGATCTTTGCCGGTGCGAGAGTCCCCTTGGTTTACATTCAGAACGGCGAGGTGAACATCATCAAGGGGGACAGGCAGAGCATCGGGTACAAACAATCCGATTTGGACTTTGCGTATGCCAACCAGCCCATCAAGATCGAAAGGGGAATGTCCTTTTACATGGCAACGGACGGCTTTGTGGATCAGCTCGGGGGGGAGAAACGCCGCAGGTTCGGAACCAGACGATTCAGGGAACTGTTGCGGGAACATGCGCGTACCCCCTTTGAAAAGCAGCGGGAGACACTCCTTCAATCCTTCAACGAATACAAAGGCAAGAACGAGAGGCAGGATGATGTGACGGTGGTGGGGTTTGGGTTTTGATCCGCCCTGTCATTCCTGCGAAGCAGGAATGACAGATGGGGAGTTTTCAGAGATTGCCAAACCTTTTGCACCTGTTTCCAAGTCTCTTCAACCGGCCCGTCATTCCTGATGACAATATCCGCGTAGGCGAGCTTTTTCTCAATGGGCATCTGGGAGGCCACCATCTTTGCCGCCTGGGACTCGCTGATGCGGTCCCGCTTGGCCAGCCGCCTGATCTGTCCTGCCTCGGGAATATGAACCACCAGGATTTTGTCAAAGAGATGTTGCATGTTCACTTCGATGAGAAGCGGGATCACCGCTTGAATGATTGCCTTCGGATCCGTTTCGGCAATGCCCCTGACCTCTCTGAAAAATGCCTCAAAAATGGGCGGATGGGTGAGGCGCTCCAGTTTTCTTCGCTTGTCAGCATCTTGGAAGACGATCCTTGAAAGTCTTTTTCTGTCCAAAGTTCCGTCTTTTTGGAGCACCTGTTGCCCGAAATACGCAACGACATTCTCCAACGCAGGTTGCCCCGGCTCAACCACCTGTCTGGCGATGACATCAAAGTCAATGGTGGCCGCGCCCAGCTCTTCAAACATGTTTGCCACTGTGGTCTTTCCGCAGGCAATGCCGCCAGTCAGCCCCAAAAGCAGATGGCTTTTCCTTCTCTCTGATCTTTCCCTCATTTGGTCAGACTCCTGTACGCTGGTCCGGCGTCGAATGGTTGTCATGTCCATCGTGAAAGTTCACTGGCGACAATCTTTTTGTGTCATGCGAAAGACCGCTTCGCTCAATTTTCGCACTCCGGACAATCTTTTTGTGTCATGCGAAAAACCGCTTCGCCCA
>JAOZRQ010000798.1 GCA_029940115.1 Desulfobacterales bacterium | reverse complement strand
TCAGTTTGCAGTTCCGCTTTTAGGCGGTCTCGCACCGCCTGAAGGCGGAACTGCAAACTGAAATGTAAATGAAAGATGCCGAAAATTCTGTTTGGATTGGCAAAATCCGAACCACCTGCCGCCAAAGACCATGATGCTCGTCAGGTCCGGCAGGAGCGGTGAATGGAGAAGTTGTTCGCTGACCAATTTGAAATTAGTGAATGTGAACTTGGCAGTGGATTCCAAGTCAAATGACGGAACCTCGTTCAAAGCCAGCAACCTGAAAGGCAATTGCCGATTCAAGTTTAGGGGTCAAGTTCACGTTCACATTCAAGGTGCTCACAAATTATGGAAATTATGCCAGAGGACAATCCCACCGATCTGAGCAAGAAACTCTCCGGAGTGCCTTCCTCCCCCGGGGTCTATCTGATGAAGGATGCTGAAGGAAAAGTGATTTATGTGGGCAAGGCCCGAAACCTGAAAAAGCGGCTGGGCTCATACTTTTCAAGAGACAGGCATCCGGACATAAAAACCGGAATTCTGATCCGAAAGATTGCAACCTATGAGACCATCATCACCGGGACCGAACAGGAGGCGCTGATCCTCGAATCGAATCTGATCAAACGGCACAGACCCCGGTACAATGTCATCCTGAAAGATGACAAACGCTATCCATCCCTGCGCCTCGACATAAAGGCCCGATATCCGGGCCTTTCCATTGTCCGGAAGCCACAGAAGGACGGCGCGCTCTATTTCGGGCCTTTTGCTTCCCCTCAGGCGGTATATCAGACAATGCGGGTCATCAACAAAACCTTCAGACTCCGCAAATGTAAGACAAAAGGATTCAAAAACCGGTCACGGCCATGCCTGAATTACCAGATCGGCGAATGTCTGGGGCCCTGCTGCCTTGATGTTGATGAAGATGCTTACCATGAAATTGTCAAAGAGGTGATTCTCTTTTTGAAAGGAAGGACTCCGGACCTGATCCGGAAAATCAGGCAGGATATGATGATCGCAGCCGAGGCACAGGCATATGAGACAGCCGCCACTCTCAGGGACAGGCTCTTTGCGCTTGAGAATATCCTTGAAAAACAGATTTCAGTGACCACCGATTTCAAGGACAGGGATGTGCTCGGCATGGTCAGAACCGAGACATTTTCCCTGATCACGATCCTCTCGGTTCGGGGGGGGCATCTTCTCGGAAGCCGGCATTTTCATTTCATGGAGACCCTGTCAAGCGATTCGGAGATGATCGGCTCATTCATTCGGCAGTATTATGAGAAACAGACCCCTTTTGTCCCCAAAGAGATACTGGTTCCGCTCCTCTTGGAAGATAGTCCCCTGATCGAAGAGTTGTTGAAGCGGATCAAAGGGGAAAAGGTCAGCATCTTATGGCCCCAAAAAGGGGAAAAGGCGCGTCTCGTCCAGATGGCGGTTCAGAACGCCGAAATAGGGCTGAAGGACCTGGCCGCTTCCATCGCGTCCAAAACCGATATGCTTCTCCGTCTCCAACGGATACTGAAGCTGGGGAAAATTCCGGAGCGCATCGAGTGTTTTGACAACTCCAACATCTCAGGAAGCGATCCGGTCGCGGGGATGGTGGCGTTTGACAAGGGAAAGCCGTGCAAGTCTTTGTACCGGAAATACAAGATCCGGACAGTCACAAGGCCGGATGACTATGCGTATATGGCTGAGGTCCTGAGACGGCGGTGCGGCAAAGGGGAGAAATCCCGACCTTATCCGGATCTCCTGATGGTTGACGGTGGCAAAGGTCAGTTGGGCATTGCGGTATCTATTATAAAGGATATCGGTCTGACAGGAGAATTTGAAATGATCGGGATCGCGAAAAAGGATGAAAAAAAGGGGGAGACCCGGGACAAAATATACAAACCTGGAAGATCCAATCCCCTGAATTTCGGCAGGGAAGCGGACCTGCTCTTTTTTCTTCAGCAGGTACGGGATGAGGCGCATCGTCACGCGATCTCCTTTCACCGGAAACGGCGCGGGAAGACCGCGATCCAGTCCGTTCTCGACACCATCCCGGGCATCGGCAAAAAGCGGCAACAGACGCTTCTCACTCATTTCGGCAGCATCGGAAAGATCCGGGCAGCAAGTACCGAAGATATCAGCGCGCTACCCGGAATGAATCGGAAACTGGCCGAATTGGTGAAGAGGAAACTTGATGCTTGAAACTTGATACTTGAAACTTGATACTTGATACTTGATACTGGAAGTTTTAAGCATCAAGCATCAAGCATCAAGCATCAAGCATCAAGCATCAAGCATCAAGCA
>JAOZRQ010000295.1 GCA_029940115.1 Desulfobacterales bacterium | reverse complement strand
ACACCAAACACCAAACACCAAACACCAAACACCAAACACCAAACACCAAACACCATGTACATCATCTCTCACATCACCCACTGGCTGAGGGCAAACCGGACAATGGCCATGTTCAGCCTCCTCCATGCGCTGTGGTTGCTGGTCTTCACGTTCATCTGGCTGAGTCAGAGCATGACTTATGGCGATGAGATGTTTCTGATCCAGATGACATCGGGGGTGAGGCAATCTGATCCTTGACAGGAGTGACAAGGCAGACAAAGCGGATTTGACGTCGAGGATGAGGCATCTGATCTTTGACAGGGAAAAGCCGGACAAGGCGGATTTCCTCTTCGTGAATGTCGCTTATGACAAGAAGCTGATTCAGAAGCGTGAAAAGGGGCTTTTCCGGGGAAATCAGGAGATCACGGACCGAAAGAAGCTCGCCCGGTTTTTCCGTGTGCTGAATCAGAAGCCGGACAACCATCGGTTTCTCCTGTGCGACATCTTTTTCCAAGACCCCTGCGACCACGCCCTCCAAGACCCTTGTGCCGACGACCCGGCCCCTCCCTGCCCGGATGACAGCCGCCTGATGGCTGAGATGGCGAAGATGCGGAACCTGATCATCCCGTATCACAAAAACGAGGAGACGGGCCAATGGGAGTTCCCAATCTTCCAAGATATCGAAAGGGGCGTTGCGGATTACACCACCGGGGACACCAAAGGGACATTCCTGAAATTCACCCTGATGGACGAGGGCCGGAAGACGATCCCCCTACTCATGTATGAGACGCCACGTTCCACAACAAATGGGGGCTTTATTTCATGAACGGCAAGTTGAGCCTCAATTCGATCATCCTGGATCTCAGAATCCGGAACAGCCATCTGAACGAAGACGGACATTATGGCGACTTCTTCATGAACCTGTGGGAGCTGCTCTGTCTGCCTGACGTTCTCCTGCTCGAGATGGTCAAGGACCGGATCGTTATTGTCGGCGACTTCACGGAACATGACATGCATGAGACGGTGCTCGGAAACATGGCGGGCCCTCTGATTCTGCTGAACGCGTATCTTTCCCTGGTCAATGAGGAGAACATCGTCTCCCTCCCCTTTCTGCTCACCCTGTTTGCGGCGTATCTGCTGATCTCTTGGCGGATCATCTCCGGCAGAAGCCTTGAGGAGCGGCGATGGGGGATACGGATGCTCCGCTCCGTGATCCGGGGCAGGCTGATCACCAAGCTGGTGAACTGGCTGCTGATTCTGGCCGCGCTGTCGGCGGGATTGTATGTCGTCTTCAACATTCACATCAACATCCTGCTGATCGCCGCGGACCTGACCGCCTTGGAATGGGGGGTCCGACATGCCAGGGAAAAGCGGAAGGCCCGGTGTCAGGCTGATCTGGATATGTTCACATTTGCCTGACGCATTGTCCGAAATGGAAGATCATGGTCGATCACTTGACAAAAGCGTGAAAATATGAGACAAAAATGTGAAGAAGGTCTGCCTTCACAGGAATGACAGGCCATTTGGCCGAGTCGGGCCAGAAAACGTGATCCATTGAGTTTCAACAAACGGAGGCGATTATGTCAGCAACGCGCGTGAATGTCGAAGAGCTCCTCAGAAATCCAGAGGTTCAGCAGGTAACCGCGAACATCAACCCGGAACTGCTTGAAAGACGAAAGTACATCCCACCCAAGTGTGAGGTCTTCGCCAAGCCCTACACGGTTCTGAAGGCGACCGACGCGTACCCATTTCACATTGACAGGGAAGCCGAGAGACAGTTGCCCAAGATCATCCGCAACAGGGTGCAGGTCGTTGAGGGCCTCAATTCCCCGGATGAGGCGTTCAGGAAACAGTACAGCAGGAAGCGGCATGTCGGGATCGTCTTTTCCGGAGGCCCCGCGCCCGGTGGGCATAATGTGATCGCGGGACTTTTCGACGCGGCCAGAAAGGCGAATCCGGCGAACAGAATATTCGGTTTCCTGAAGGGCCCCGACGGGATCATCGAAAACGAGGCGGTTGAGATCACCCGGGACATGGTGGACGCGTACCGGAACTTGGGCGGATTCGGCATGATCAAGACCGGACGGACCAAGATCGATACCAAAGAGAAGATGGCCTTCTCCAAGGAGACCTGCAAGGCCCTGAAACTCGACGCGCTGGTGGTGGTGGGCGGAGATGACTCCAACACCAACGCGGCCTTTCTTGCCGAGGAGCTGGCCGAGGACGGGATTCAGGTGATCGGTGTGCCCAAGACCATTGACGGCGATATCCAAGTCAGGGACGCGGACGGAAAGGTCCTCTGCGCCATGTCCTTTGGATTCCATACTGCCGCGCGGGCGTTTGCCAGTGAGATCAGCAATCTCTGCACAGACAGCAGCTCCGATGTCAAATATTGGCACATCTGCAAGGTCATGGGCCGGGTCGCCAGCCATCTGGCCCTTGAAGTCGCGTTGCAGACCCACGCGAACATCACCCTGATCGGTGAGGATATTGCCGACTATGTGGGCAAACAGCGGATCGAGCGGGCAAAAGAACAGGGCGGGGTGGATTATACCGCCTACGGCATGACCCTGCGGCATCTCTCCCGTGTGATCTGTGGTGCCATCATCCGCCGGGCCGAGGTGGGGAAGAATTACGGCGTGATCGTGATCCCAGAAGGGGTTCTGGAGTTTGTCAATGAAATCCAGTTGTTCATCATCAAGTTGAGCACCATCATCGCGGAATACAACCAGACCCATGACACCGATTTCCATTCCGCATTTTCGACCCTTGAGGAGAAGCTTGAATACCTGCGGGGACTGGCCAAGCGTTCCCGTGAGGAGGGAACATTCTCCATATGGAACACCCGGGATGACGACCTGTTCAGCGACATCCCCGAATTCTTCCAGGAAGGGTTGCTCACGGAGCGGGACAGCCACGGAAACTTCCAGTTCTCCCAAGTCGAGACCGACAAGGTGCTGATGGGGCTGGTCAAAGATTATCTGAAGCGGCTCACCGAGGAGGGGGCTTACAAGATCGGGATTGAGAGGGCGTACTACAGGAAAATGCTTGAAAAGGAGAAACTTGATCCAGACACGTTCGGGCCAGTGCTGTTCAAGAACTATGACGACAAAGACGCGACATTTCTGCTGGCAAGGCCCTCAATCATCTCCATGAAAACCCTCATGCAAGAACTGGTGAAAGGGGGCCTGATTCAGGAAGGAGAGACGGTTCCCGCGTCTGTGGAGAATATCTACAAGAAATCGGTTCCCAAGTTCAAGACCCAATCGCATTTCTACGGGTATGACGGCAGGGGAAGCGATCCGACCCAGTTTGACTGCACCTACACCTACAACTTGGGATTGACGGTCTTCAGTCTCATCGCCAACGGGGCAACCGGTCAGATGGCGGCCATCAGGAACTTGGAGATCGGATTCCCGAAATGGGAACCCTTGGGGATCCCCATCGCGCCACTGATGCGTCTCGAAGAGCGAAAGGGAAAACTGGCCCTTGTGCTGGAGAAGAGCGTGGTGGATGTGAATTCCCCCGCGTTTCAGGTGGCAAAGGCGTTCCGGGAGAAATGGCTCGCGGCCCATGTGGACAGCGACAACTATCGGAAGCCGGGCCCCATCCGCTTTGCCGGAGAGACCGAGGAGGACAGGCCGATCACGCTGGTATTGAATGCGATTGGGATTGATATCTGATTGCAATATCTGCCATCGTCTCACGCCCTGACTCCCTCAGACTCATTATGCATCCAAACACCGATCAAGCCCTGCTCGTCCCCAATGCCGACCTTCACGAAACCCGGCTTTTGGGTTTCCTTCACTCTTGAAAATGCTTGTATCCCCCTGTCAGGGGAACCTCTTGGCCTGTTTCGGTCATCAAGTACCGATCCTTTCCTGATTCGAGAATCGTGCCTACCAGATGGTACTCCAAGCCAGCGCTGTTCAGCCTTTCCAGGTTTTCCGGGGCGATGGAGAATAGCAACTCGAAATCCTCGCCCCCGTTCAGGGCAAGGTCAGCCGGATTCAGGCCGAGTCGTTTTCCCGCGTCAATGACATCCTTGTGTAGTGGGATCTCCTTTTCGATGATGCGGGCTCCAACGTCGCTCTGCCGGCAGATATGGTTGACTTCCGAAGCGAGTCCGTCGCTGATGTCTATCATGGCGTTCACCATCGGCGCAAGTATTCGCGACGCGTCGAGCCGGCAGGTCGGTGTCAGATGTTTTTCCAACAGGTGGTCGGAGACCGGCAGGTCTCGTTTCAGCAGGTTCAGACCGGCGGCCGAGGCACCGAGCGTTCCGGTTACCGCGAGCAGATCTCCGGGCGTTGCATGGCTCCGCAGACAAAGCGCGTCGTGAGTGGCTGATCCCAAAAGCGTGATGCTGACGGTCTCCGCCGGGCCACATGTCGTATCACCGCCGATGACCGCCACCCCGTGTCGCCTGCATGATTCGGAGATCCCGCGGTAGAGGCCCTCAACCCATTCCACGGTCGTCTCGGATGTCAGAACAAGGGAGATGAACATATATGTCGGTACGCCGCCCATGGCCGCGATGTCGCTCACATTGCATTCCGCGGCCTTTATCCCGATCTGCTCGGGGCGGCTCCATGAGGTGTTGAAATGGTCCCCTGACACGAGGGTGTCTGTGGTGATCAGAAGATAGCCGCCAGTTTCGCCATGGAGCCGGATCACCGCCGCGTCGTCGCCGATGCCCACCACAACCTCCGCACCACATGGGGGGACAATACGGCTCAGTCTCTGAATCAGGGCGAACTCGCCGCCGATGTCGCGAATGAGCATGGCTGTCTCCTTTTTGTCATGCTTGATCATCAAGTTTTGACATAAGCAAAATATGTTGTCAAGACCTCTTATTTTCGTGATTTTTTCCATGGCCTGAATCCCCCGATGCCGGCTCGAACCGCGGATTGCCACTGATTGCTCGGATTTCGCCGATTCCTCCGGTCTTGCCTCGGACCCTTTGCTCGCGTCAAGTCCGATTGTGGGTGAGACTTCCGCCCTCACGGCAGATGTGTGTGAAATTTTTGTCCCACACGGCGAATGTGGGTGAGACTTTTGTCCCTCACATCTAATCGGCGTTCGAGATTCTGTCAACCCCAACATGCCACCTCCTCGTCCGGTCAGTCGACAGCCCGACCCAATTCTGCTCCGGATTGTCAAATCCGGCGGCAATCCCAATTCTGCTCCCGCCGGATTGCCAAATCCGGCGGCCATCCGTGAACTGTCATCTCGGTTGATGATCGAAAGCGTGAATCAACCGATCACAAACACCAAATAATTATTGAATTTGTAGGCTCGTTTTGTTAGATATCAAGTTCAAATTGGGGTTTGGGGCTTTTGCGTATGATCAGCAGATTATTACTCAGGGGATTGGGCGATCGGGTTTCGGTGACGCCAGAAAACCGGGTTTCCCTGTCCTATCTTCACCGGATTTGTGCGTAGTTTTCTTGCCAGCTTGCCAACCGAGAACCGAGAACCGAGAACCGAGAAACATGACAGGCTTTTCCTCTCTGCTCTGTCTGCGTATATAATTTGCAATAATGAGTCTGCGAACAAAATTACTTATTCTTTCGATTATCCTCGCATTGATCCCTTTGGGCATCGCTGGAGAAACGATGATCCGAATCACCCGGGATGAGTTGAAAAGCTCGGCCAATGAGAATCTGATGGCCGTGGCGGGTCAGATCACGCAGGATGTCGAGAATTTTTACAGATACACATGGCTCTCTCCGCTCAAACTGATGAAAAAGGTTGTGGAAAGCAAGCATCTCGGACCCGAGGAGAAGCTTTCCCTGCTGACCGAGGAGATGAGAGGCGCGGCCGATCTGGTCGCGATTCAGATTTCCTTTGAAGGGGTCGAGTCCCCGCTCCTCATCACCCAAGACAATTTTTCAGAGAAACTGAAGAAATTGTCCCTGAATCCGGCCCAGATACTGGAACTGACATCCGAACAACTTGCTGGCCAACAGGGGAGAGCGGATATCTTTGCAGGAGACCTGACCTATCTCTCCATGACGGATACATGGCTGATTTCAATCATCATTCCCTTGGACGAAAAGGCACTTGAGCGGCCAAGAACCCTTTCCGCCAGAATAACCCTCAGCCGCCTGATCCATCGTATCCGGGCGAACCCCTTCAACAAGATCGGCATGATCACGTTGATCGGTCCGGAAGGACGGTATGTTCTGGGGCATAACAGAGTCGGAAACGGCGGGTCTGACTTGGTTGAGACGGTCCAGAAGATGTTGAACTCTGACATCCGGACCATGGGGACGAATTTCAGCCGTCTCCCATCGGGTGAAAAGATGCTGGGCGCGTATGCCATCACCAGCAACCCCGCTTTCGGAGTGATTGTGGAGATGAGCGAGATCAATGCGTATGCGGCAGTCACAAAAATGGTGGAAAATTTCATCACTTGGATCCTCTTCGGTTTTTCCATTGCCGCGATCGGCGCGATCGGCATGTCTGTTTCTTTGACAAAACCTTTGCGAAAGCTGGCCCAAGCCGCGCGCATGATCTCCAAGGGGGACTTCTCAGCCGCCTCGGATATCAATATCCGCTCACGGGACGAAGTCGGCATGCTTGCAAGGGGGTTTGTCGAAATGACAGGCGATCTGGAAGAATTGTACAAGACATTGGAGCAGAAAGTCAGGGAAAGGACAGAGGCGCTGAACCAGACCCTTGCCGAGGCCAGAGAGGCCAACGAGAAGATCATGGAGAGCATCCGTTACGCCAAGATGATTCAGCGGTCTCTGTTGCCGAATCTGGAAGAGGTCAAAGCGTTCCTCCCTGAGAGTTTCTTCATCTGGATGCCCAAAGACATTGTGGGCGGAGATGCCTTCTTTGTGGATTTCTTTGCCAATGGGTTTATCATCGCCGTGATTGACTGTACGGGACACGGTGTTCCGGGGGCCTTCATGACCATGATCGCCTCATCAGCAATGAAACGGATCATAAAGGATGAGAGCTGTTATGACCCCGGGGATATCCTCAGACAACTGAATTTTGTGGTGAAGACTTCTCTTCAGCAGGACACCGAACATGCGGTCTCCAATGACGGACTGGACGCCGGCATCTGTTTTGTCAGGCTGAAGGAGAGTTATCATCCCTCTTTTGTGCTGACCTTTGCGGGTGCGAAACTACCGCTGTTTTACGTTCACAACGATGAAGCGACGCTCATCAAGGGGGACAGGCAGAGCATCGGCTACAAGCGCTCCAATCTTGACTTCCAGTTCACCAATCACACCATCCAAGTGGAGAAAGGCATGTCTTTTTATATGTACAGCGATGGTTTTGCCGACCAGATGGGCGGAGACATCCGCAGACGATTCGGCACCAAGCGTCTGAAGGAGCTGTTGAAGACGAACAGCAGAGAACCCTTTTCAAAACAGCGGGAGATTCTTCTTCATGCATTTGAGGAGCACAGGGGGGAAGATGACCGGCAGGATGATGTGACCATGGTGGGGTTTGGGTTCTGAACATGAACGTGAACTTGAACTTGAACGTGAACGTAAACTTAAACATAAAACTTGGCACCTTCAAAAAGTGCTTTTCACTTTCCCCTTGTTCAAGTCCAAGTTTACGTTCAAGTTCAAGTTTACGTTTACGTTCAAGTTTACGTTCACGTTCACGTTTATGGGGTTACCAGTTCGACATCATATCTTCCCCTCTGCGTCTTGCAATCTCGTTTTGCAGTTTGTGAAAGCGTCCCCCCACCACTCCTGCCAGATTCGACATCACCTGATACCCGAGGCGGGTGTCTTTTTCAAACAGCTGGAGCAGTTGATCCTTTTCAAAGGTCGCGAGCTTGCAGACTCTGCTTACGCAGTAACCTGAAAGCGTCATCTTATGTGGGGGAATCAGACTCGACCACCCAAAGGCCATGGTCTCGGATATGGAGGAGATGACAGTGTCTGATTTGGATCTGGGCATGTCAAACTTCAGCTCCACCTGTCCGCCCATCACCGCAAAAAGCTGGGTGGCCTCCTCCCCTTGGCCGAATATCTTGTCTCCGCGCTGAAACTCATTTTCCTGACAACATGCCTGAACAGCGGTGAGTTGGTCATCATTCAACCCCTTGAACACTTCCACCTTTTCCAGAAAATCAAGACTGATCATAATTTTCTCCTATGTAAATCAATTATCTTTTACAATGTTCCAGTGATTGGTTTCTGCCGTCGTTTGCCTGTTGCCGTGGGTTTCAGGCGAACAAACCCGGCTTCTCTGACAGCTCCAGCTTGTTGTGACTTCATCGCTAATGATTTTTAACGCGAAGCCGGGTTTTTTTGGGGCTTTTTGGCAAACAACTTTTGTCCCCCCTATTTTGCTTCAAGGGTTCTTTTGTGAGCCGTGCTTTCCCCAGGGTTGCCCTTGTTCCGGGCAAGTGAAGTCTCAAGGGATTGCCGGGCAGCCTTGGGCTGGTGTATGTAACCCCTTCGGGGTATTGGCTCAATCTTCATTGCCCCGTTGGGCGCCCATGGGAGCTCAAGCAAGGGAGTGCAAGAATGG
>JAOZRQ010000294.1 GCA_029940115.1 Desulfobacterales bacterium | reverse complement strand
CCCCGATATTCTTGTCCCGTGGGGACAACTGAGAATAGCCCGGCAATTCATTGCCGGGTTACTCATCCCCCGACATTCCTGTCCCGTAGGGACAGCTGAGAATATGCGAAAAAGACGGGTTAAGGGCTGAAAACGGGGTTTTTCGCCCGTGAAGCAATTTGAAAAATTGTTCCACATTGCTTCGGGTTTGCCAACCCGAAGCGAGCGGTTTATTATGTTGCTCGCGGTTTGTTATGTTGCTTGCGGTTTATTATGTTATGTTGCTCGCGGGGGATTGCCAAATCCCCCGCCCGTGAAACAATTTGAAAAATTGTTCTACATCCCGGCGATCTTCCTAAGGGCAAACACCGCCTCGGCCATCCCGATCCTGCCGTCTCCGCTGACTTCCGAGATGACATAGACATCCGGGGACGGCGTGAACTGGGCGCAGACCTGCAATGCCAGAATCGCATCTGCCAGGCTGACAGTGCCGTCGCCGTCCACATCCCCGGGTTCGGCGAGTCCCTCTGTCACGATGCCTGTGAGCGCCCAGACCGAGAGATGGTCCGTCCGGAACCCGATCCTGAGACCGGTCTCGTCCGGGGTGAAGTTTTCGGCGGGGAGCCAGCTCCCGGATGTTTCCGAGAAGGAGGCCGCCGGACATCCCCGGTTCTGATGCCCGCCTTTTCCAGATCATCCGCATCGCAGCGGAGAGTGATGAGGATATCCTTGTGCAACTGCCCGGAAAGGCTTCTGCCGCTCTCCGTCTCATAGATCGTGATGTCGTAGCCGTAGGAAATGACCCGGTTCCCGGCGGTGTCCGGCAGGCCCTCGGCCAGGGGTGTCACAATCAGCTTCAGGGTCTCCTCGGACGTTGACACCGCGTTCCCGGGTATCTGTATCCGTGCGCCGTCGGACAGGGTCAGGGATATTCCGTCCCCCGGGAAGAACTCCTCGATCTCGGCCCGGGGCAGCGGGTCCGCATCGGAGTCCAGGGAGATATCCTCCGCAATCACCGTCTCATCGGTTCCGGAGATGTTGAGCAGGAGTCTGTCGTTGCGGGACCAAGTGTTGTCTCCCGCCTCGCTGACCGCCCGCAGGGTCCAGGCATTGCTTCCGTTCTCATCCGCACGCGCCACCTTGAGCCGGTAGTCCCCGCTCTCATCCGTGCGGCCATAAGCCTTCTGGCCGTCTCCGCTGTAACCTGAGACAGACGCTCCCGGGACCGGCTTTCCGTCCGCGGCGAGGACCGTTCCGGCGATGAAGGTGTCCGCGCTGCGGAGCGCAAGAGGCGGATCATCCTCCCTCGCGTCCCGCCATCCGGACGGCCTGTTGCCCGGCCCAGGGGGAACAGGGGGATGGTCTCGGTCACGGCCTTTCCGCTGATGGCGCCGACCCGGATCGGCAGAGCCGGTGAGCGCATGTACCGGTTCGTGTCGAGTTCATAGCTCAGGTTCCACACACCCTCGCCGACCATGAACTCAAATCTTCCGTCTTTTATGTCGCAGGTCTGGGCCGCGCTCTTCTCCCCTGCGGGAGTCGCCCCGGGACATCGCTGACCGGAATCCCCGCGGCATCCTGAAGCACACCTTTTATGGCGGTGTCATTCGCCTCCAGGATGATCGTGACCCTCTTCGTTGCCCGCGCCCCGCCGACCCCATCACACGCAAAATGTCCGCCACTCTGCCACACGGCCTGTGTTCCCTGGTCGAAGGCACACCCTGATCATCTTTCACCATGATTCTGTGCTCCGTGAACATCTTGGCAAGGCTCCCAACACCATGAGACAGGAAAGAAAAATGACATTCTCCCTGTTTCCATGCCTTTGCACCTCTTTGACGCTGATGTGCCTGCCTGTCAGGCAACCGTCGTCCATCAACGAAGCCAATCCAATTGTCGGACAAATTTTTTGCACAGTGATCCCACGATTCCAAACCACTTTCCCTCGGGAACGATGATTTGGAATTTCCATGCAAGAATTCGACGCCATTTCCCGGAAATGTCAGACAATCATTTCATGGGCAACTCCCGTCCAGCCCCAGAATCACAGGTGGGCAAGAAATCCGTCTCCCGCCTCCCCCAATATTGCACAAAATGGTTGACATCCCAGAGGAGGTTGGCAACATGAAGGCAAACTGAGTTCAAGAAAAAAGTGCAAGTGTTTGTCGCATATGGTTCCGGATGCAGACAATGTCATGGGAAAACACATTATGGACATTGGCTTCCGAACATATTGTCCAATCTAATTTGTCGCTTAACCGAAACTCATGTAGAAGGTGTTTGAAAACCACCGTGCCCGAAACTGGGCACGGGCAAAACCCACCCTACAACCGGGGCGATCCTGACAGGGATTCTCATTTTTTGTCTTGTACACAGCGGACAAATATCATCTCAAATTTTGTTCTCATCCACATCCGCTCCCCCGGGCTCAGGATCAGGAACCATGCACTCGGGACATAGATCAGAAGGGTCAGCAGAAGAAAGACGCCCTTCATTTCAATATCTGTCAATGTCATGGCGACCGCGAGGGTCAGGATCACCCCTCCCATGATTCCCCCTCTCCGCCACATCATTTCCGCGTCGAGGTTCAGCAAGTGCCAGACCATGGCGAACATGAGTGCCGTGTCCGCGGTGATCCGCACCACCCACACGATGGCGGCCCCCAGAATCCCGCTGACGCTGATCGCTCCCCACAGCGTGATCAGATAAACCGGCAACTCCGCAAAGCGGAGTTTGGCGGTGAGGTCGGGCCGACCGATTCCCTGGATCAGCCCATGGGGAACCATTCCGAGGCTATGGATGAAGACACCGATGGTCATCCATTGCAGGGGAAGGGTGCTGTTTTTGGCAAATTCGGAACCGAGCCAGAAGCCGAGTCCCTCCTCTGCCAAGGTGATCATCATCAGGGATGCCGGAAACAGGACCAGAAAGATGGCCTTCACCCCCTTGCCAAAGAGGGCCGCGGTATGCGCCCGATTCTGGACGAAACTCGTGGAAAACGCGGGGAACAGCACCCCCATGACCGCTCCGGGAAAGAGCCAGAGCTTTGTCACCACCTCGTTGGGCGTCGCATAGTGGGCCACCGCGGTGACCGACAGGATGGAGCCGATCAGAAACCGGTCTAAGTAGATCATGAGCGGACTGATGACATTCGTGACCGTCATCCATCCCCCGAAGCGGATCAGGGGGCCCGCCATTTTTCGTTGCGGGCGAATGCCGCGAACCAAGGAGGGCACGACCCGGAAACAGAGCAACAGATGGGCCAGACACGCGGTCAGACGGCCGGCCACCAGCACCCCCACCATCGGCGTGAGCTTCTCGGAAAAGGGGAGCACAAGCAACGGGGCTGAGAAACTGTATATTCCCAGAGTGACCCGCACCGCGTTGGTCAGATCAAACCGCTGGTATGCGTCCAACACCCCTCGCAGGCCGATGCTCGGAATCACAAGCGGCAGGGAGAGCATCAGAAGATGGAACGCGTCCAGGGTTTCGGCCTGCAATGCCGGGGGAACGGTGAGCATGTCCTGAATCAGCCACGGCAGGAGCAGGGTCCCGCCTGACGCCACGGCCGCGCCCATGACACCCATAAGGAGGATGGCGCTCCAGACCAGCCCGGGAATATCCTTCTCCTGATCCGCACCCAGTTTTTCCGCGACCAGTTTGGTCAGCGCGCGGCTCAGGCCCATGTCAAAGAGGCTCAGATAGCCGATGATCACCCAAGCGAGGGTCAGCACACCGAAACGATCCGTGCCGATGCCCCTGATGAGCGGCGGAATGGTGAACGCGGCCACGCCCATAGGCGTGAAATAGCCGAGGAGATTCAGGAGACTGTTGCGGGCAAGTTGCTTCCCTTGGAGCAGTTCATCTGTTTTGTTCATGACAGCCCGCCACGCATGGAACATGTTTTCACCAATGATTTCATCCCTGCGAAACGATGCGGGGCCGTTTCCCACAGTGAGTCGTGGAGGCCCAGGTCCCCGATCTTCTCCTCCAAAAGATACTGCATCTCCCACCTCTTTTCATTTTTGGTTGTTGGCTTGTTTTCCGTTGCCTGTAGTGGACAGAGCATAACCGGCAATCAAGTGGCCAGAACTGTGTGCAGGACAAAAAAATGAGCGAGAAAGAAACCCGGCTTTTTCTTGCAGTTGCGGAGTCGGTCCGTTCGGGAAAAAGCCGGGTTTCTTTCCTCACAGCTGGTTGACAACAAATCTATCATAAGTCGTCTGACAGGGTTTGTCAAGCGGCAATCCGAAGGGCCGGACTTCATCAATGAAAATCTGGAAAGATGGCTCAATGAAGCGTCTGAGGCGGGGAGCGGGGATGATATCACCTTGGGGATCGTTTATGAAAGAAACCAAGTTTTCTCAAAAAACTTCGTTTCTCCCTCGGGCAGACATCATCTCAGGCAAACATCGGAAAGCTCATGCCTTGGCACTTAAAGCGTCAAGCCGCTCAATCTCCATTTTGGTCTTGACCAGTTCCTCGGTCAGCAAACGCAAGCGGATGGCGGTGTATTCCATAAATACCCGGTATAGCAACAGTAGCATATCCGCGCCTTCATCAGAGGTGACCCGGATGGACCCGGGATAAGTGTTCGGGGACAGGCAGATGGCTTCGCCTTCCGCGTACAGGGTTCCCCCTTGGGCCAAATCACCGAGCATCTTCACGTCACCGAATATCTCCCCGGGGTTCTCGATGATTCTGATCTCCTTTCCCTCTTTCTCCAGCCTTGTCTTGCCGAACAAAAGAAAATGGATGCAGGAATCCTCATCATCTTCCTTCATGATGACTTGGCCGTGCTTGTATTCCCTTATCTTGCTCATCCTGAGGGAGTGCAAGAGGCCTTTGGTTTCAAACTTCCTCAGCGGAAGAGCGATCATGAATTTCTGCATGTCCTCAATGTTCTTCTTCAGATATTCGAATGCCATCATGAGAGGCTCCTACATTCTGGGTTATGGGGGTTCAATCCGTTCAAGCGCCTTGAACATGGTACTAAACTGATGATATTTTTTCATGGCCATCAATGCCATGCCTGTCTCCAATTTCCGCCTGATTGTCCTCACCCCAAATGGGGTGTCCACCTGGAAAATTGCATCTGCCTCCTGCCAGTGGCATTTGTGAAAGCCAAGGCATCCCGCAAAAAGCCAATGCTGCCAGCACCCTTCCCAGACAGGCAGATTTTCCCGTGCCCACATTTGTCTCCTTTGATCAAATTCCGACATGTCGTGGCAGTTCCTGTCTGGCGAAGTCGCTGTTCAGCTCAAAATAGTTCTCCAATCACACCTGCCTGATAACTTCCGACTGTCAGAAGTGAGCCGACTTGGGAACTGAGTCCGTTAAATTGGATTTTTTCTCGAAAATCCGGGGCGGAAAGCAGTTGAATCGGGTCAAGCTGTCTTTGATTTCGCATGAAGCATGAAACTTCATCCTTCATCCTCCATCAAAGTTCTTCCCGTCATCTCCCCCGGCTTTTCAATGCCGAGGATGTCCAGAATTGTCGGCGCAATGTCTCCCAACATCCCATCGGATCTTAACGCGGCATCCTTCCGCGAGTCGTCCACCAAGATGAACGGGACGGGATGGGTAGTGTGGGCGGTGTGCGGATGGCCGTTATCGTCCACCATCTTTTCTGAGTTCCCATGATCCGCGGTGATGAGGACTACGCCGCCCTTTGCCCGCACTTCCGGGACAATCTTCTCAACACACGCATCCACGGTGGTGCATGCCTGAATCGCCGCGTCAAGCATGCCGGTATGTCCCACCATGTCCATGTTCGCGAAGTTCACCACGATCAGGTCATACGCCTCCGATTTCAGACGTGAGAGGAGCGTTTCGGTCACCGCGGGCGCGCTCATCTCCGGTTTCAGGTCATATGTGGGGATATCCCGGGGGGAAGGGATGAGGCACCGATTTTCCAAGGGGAACGGCTTCTCCTCGCCACCGTTGAAGAAGTAGGTGACATGGGCGTATTTCTCCGTCTCCGCGATGCGGAGCTGGCGTAGCCCCGCCCTGCCCAAGACTTGGCCGAGAACCTCATTCAGATGGATCGGCGGAAACGCGAGGGGAAAGGTGAACTTTTCGTCATACAGGGTCATGCAGACATACCCGCAGAGGCTCGGCAACAGATCTCTGTCGAAGAATTCAAAATCCTCCGCGGTCAGGGCGCGGGTGATCTCCCGGGCACGGTCCGCACGGAAGTTGAAGAAGATGACGCCGTCCCCGTCCTGAATGGTTCCCACCGGATGCTCAGTTTCATCTGTCATCACCACCGGCTTGACAAACTCATCGGTCTCCTCCCGCTGGTATGCGGCTTTCACCGCGTTCACCGGATCCGTCTCTTTGACGCCCTCTCCCCGGGTGTAAAGGCGGAATGCCTTTTCAACCCGCTCCCAGCGGGTATCCCGATCCATCGCGTAAAAGCGTCCGCAGAGGGTGGCAATGGCTCCGAAATCGTATTTTCGGATATGCGCTTGCAGTTGCCGGACATAACCGGCCCCGCTATCCGGGGGCGTGTCCCGACCATCGAGGATGGCATGGACATATACTTGGGTCAATCCATTTTTTCGGGCCATGTCCATCAGGGTCAGGAGATGGTTCAGGTGGCTATGCACACCGCCGTCGGAGACCAGCCCCATGAGGTGAAGCGCAGTCTTGCCCGCTTTGACCGTCGCCATAATGGAATTCAGCACCTCATTTTGAAAGAAGGTTTTATCCTTGATGGCTTGGTCAATCCGCAACAGATCCTGATAAACGATCCGTCCCGCGCCGATGTTCAGATGGCCCACCTCGGAATTTCCCATGACTCCCGGCGGGAGACCCACCGCTTCCCCGGAACAGAGGAGTTGCGTATGCGGATAGGTCGCCTTCAGCTGGTTCAGAAAAGGGGTCCCCGATAGGAACACCGCATTTCCCTTCTTCTCAGGATTGATTCCCCATCCGTCGAGTATCATCAACATGCAGGGTTTTCTTGAATTCGTCATAGTATCACCGTTTCAAACTCCTCTTCTTCAAAATCGTCCTCCTCCTCGTCCCATTCGCCGGCATCGGCTTGGGCATCCATGCTTTCGGTCCGTATCCGCTTGGCATCGGCCCATAGCCCTTCAAGGTCGTAGAAGCGGCGCACGGATTCGTAAAACACATGGATGACAATATGCCCGTAGTCAAGCAACACCCATTGCCCCTCCTTCTCACCCTCCGTGCTCAGGGGGCGTATGCCGTGTGTTTTCAACTCATCCTGGATGAAATCGGCAATCGCCGTGACTTGGCGGCTGGAGCGGCCATTGCATATGATGAACAGATCGGCAATGGACGTCAGTTCACGGACGTCAAGGGCCACCACATCATATGCCTTCTTTCCCAAGACAGCATCAATATAAAGGTCAAGAGATGGATCAAGGTCATGCGTCATAGAAAAAGTCCTTTTGTTTTGCTGTGTGCAAATCTCAGTTTGTAGTTCCGCCTTCAGGCGGTGTGAAGACCGCCTAAAGGCGGAACTACAAACTGAATACTATAAAAAAAGTCCTTTTGTTTTGATAAAGTGTTCCACCTGTTCAGGCACCAAGAACTGAATCGTCTTCCCTTCCCGAATCAATCCGCGAATCTTTGTCGCTGAGATGTCAAGCAACGTGACATTGAAAAAATGAACCGGCTGCTTTTCGGGATGGATATAGCCCATCCGGGATTCTGAGAACTCATACTTCTGGGATATCCGGGTATTCAGATGATCCTCAAGGATTTTCCAACTGGTGCGGAGATAGGTTGGCGAGGTTCCCCTAGCACCGGGCCTAGCCATCACAATGAACGGAATCAGCCGGAAAAGTGCCTCATAAGATTTCCAGTAGTCTATTTCAAGGAACGCGTCAATCCCCAAGATGAAAAAGAGTTCGGTCTCTGGGGAAATGACCGATTTGAAATGGCGGACGGTGTCAATGGTATAGGAAGGACCGGAGCGTCTCAGCTCAACATCGGAAACCCTGATATCCGTGCAGTCGGAGACCGCAAGCCGGGTCATCTCCAGACGATCCTGTGCATCCGCAACGCTCTCCGGCGCTTTGTGAGGCGGAAGTGCGGACGGAATCAGATAGACCTCATCAAGATCAAACCCCTCCTGCACCTCCCGAACCGTCCGAAGATGCCCGAAATGAATCGGATTAAATGTGCCGCCGAACAGACCGATTTTCATAGCTGTACGCTGTAAGCGGGCGTATCCACAAAGTTGGGGAGTGCCTGCCTCTGTCCCGTCAGGGACTTATAAAAATAGCCCGGCAATTCATTGCCGGGTCGGACATTCACAGTTTGTTCAGTCCCGCAGGGACGACTGAGCTGACGGAATTCCATACTTTTCAGTCGTCCCTGCGGGACTTGACCATCCGGGGATCGCATCATCCCGGCAATTCATTGCCGGGCTATTCTCAGTCGTCCCTGCGGGACTTGACCATTCGGGGATCGCATCATCCCGGCAATGAATTGCCGGGCTATTCTCAGTCGTCCCTGCGGGACTTGACCATTCGGGGATCGCATCATCCCGGCAAT
>JAOZRQ010000293.1 GCA_029940115.1 Desulfobacterales bacterium | reverse complement strand
CAACAGCCGCATCGTCCACCCGGACGCTGATCTCCGGAACTGGCTTCGGGTTCACCGTTCCGGAGAGCGTCAGCGTGTAGGGATTCTCATCATTATCGTCCGTGTCAAAGCTGAGGGGGCCGCTGAATGATCCTTCGTTGACAGCCTCCAGCCGCACTTGGAAACTTGCGGTTCCACCCGTCTCAACCCTATCGGAAAAGGCACCGTTGAGACCGAAACCCGCGGGCAGAGTAATATCTCCCAGATTCAATGCGGCGGTCCCGGTGTTGGCAATGGTGAACCTCCTGACAATGGGCGTTCCGAATGGGGCCGTTCCGAAATCGACACCATCCCCGTTCTCAACGGCCACATCGTCCACTCGAACATTGATCTCCGGCTCCGGCTTCGGAATCACCCTGCCAAAGAACGTCAGTGTATAGGGATTCTCATCATTGTCGTCCGTGTCGAAGCTGAGGACGCCGTTGAATGTTCCCTCAATGTCTGCCTTCAACTGCACTTGAAAAGTTGCGGTTCCACCCACCTCAACCCTATCTGGAAAGACACTGTTCAGAGCAAAACCTACAGGCAGAGTGACATTCCCCAGATTCAATGCGGCGGTCCCGGTGTTGGCGATGGCAAATCTCCTGGTGAGGGGGGTCCCGGAGAATGTGATGCCGAAATCCACGCCGTCGCCGTTTGCAAGGGCCACATCGTCAAGAGAGATCTCAATCTCCGGAACTGCTTGGGGATTCACCCTGCCGGTCAGGGTGAAATGATAAGGGGATTCGTCCGGGTCGTTATTGTCGATGGAGAATGTTTCCCCTTCAAACACGCGGATGGTGCTCGTATCCAATTGAACCTGAAACGTCTCTGCATTTCTTGGATCAACGACCTCCGGAAACTTCCCTGTCAAGGTGAGGCCCTCGGAAAGGGACAGCATATTGAGGGTCAGCACGGCCGTCCCCCTATTCTCCACAGTGAAGTCCATTATATAAGGTTCTTCCACGATAGCCGTGCCAAAATCAAACACGCCGGCGTCCGGGATGTCGGATCCGTCAGACGCTTTCAGATGGATCTCCGGAACACCTGGGAATACCACCTCATATTCGGGGCTCGGATCGCTGGTCAGATCGTTCTGCTGATTCCCATGGGCCGGAGTGTGGGTCTGGACCACGAAGAAATAAGTCCCGGAAGATAAGCCAACGACATCATAAGCGGCTATGTTTTTGTCATCCGTGACACCCGCCTCGACATAAGGCCCGCCAGACGAATCCGCATAGCTGATCCGATAGTATCCGCCATCGCGCGTATAGGAGACCGGTTCCCACCTGATCTGTAGGCTGTCCGGCGACAGGCGCGTCGCATCGGTGATGGTCGGCGGCACGGTCTGGGTGTCTGCCCAGTTCCGGTCTTTGTCGGAAAGAAACGCGATGACTCCCGGATCGGAAGCTTGCAAAGCATTGTACCCCACATCGAGCGTCACCAGCCCGGACAAGTTGGAGAAGGTGGGGGGGATAAGTCCGTTGAACTGATTGTTTTGCAGATAAAGGATCTTCATGTGGGTCAGGGCACCGAGATGGTCCGGTATGGATCCGCTGAACCGGTTGTTTTGCAGAAAGAAAGACTCCAAGGCGGTGAGCGCGTCGAGATGCTCCGGCAGGGGCCCGGTGAACGCGTTGCCGGACAGGTCAACCTGCTCCAAACGGGTCAGTCCACTTAGATCAGGAACGGAACCGTTCAGCTGATTGCCCGAAAGGTTGAGAATCAGCAGATTCTCCAATCTGCTCAAGTCGGGCAGGGGTCCGCTCAACTGATTGTCGGAGAGAGAGAGATGCTGCATAAGGGTCAGTGCGCTCAGATCAGGAAGAGGCCCGCTCAACTGATTGTCGGAGAGGTAAAGATAGAGCAGTTCGGTCGGCGCACTCAGGTCGGGGATGGGGCCGGTCAGTTGATTGCCGGAGAGATCAAGATTTCGCAGACGGGTCAGATTTCCCAGATCGGGCACAGTTCCGCTCAACTGGTTGTTGTTCAGGGAAATCTCCTGCACATTTGCCAGTGTGCCCAAGCCGGGGATGGCTCCGGTCAGCCGGTTGTTGGCGATATTCAGACTCTGCAAGCGAGTCAACGGTGTCCAATCAGGAATGGCTCCGGTGAGCTGATTGCCGGACAGGTCAATCGCCTCCAATGCGGTCAGCGCATTCAGAGCAGGCAGTGTGCCATTCAGCCGGTTGTTATAGACAAGGAGTCTCCGCAGACGGGTCAGACTGCCCAGATCGGGGATGACGCCTTCCAACTGATTCTCGGAGAGATCCAATTCCTCCAAAGCGGTCAGCGCGTTCAGATCAGGTATGGATCCACTCAGGCGATTCCCACTCAGGTCAAGCTGGTGCAGATGGCCCATCAGCCCCAAATCAGGGATGTCGGCGCTCAACTGGTTGTTCTGGAGCCATATCTGCTGTAACCCAAGGGACGCACTCAGATCGGGAATTGAGCCGGTCAGATGGTTGTCATTCAAGAGAATACGCACCAGACCGGTCAGATGGCTCAACTCAGGGAGTGTTCCGCTTAACCCCTTCTCCTCCCTTATGATCTCAACGACATGCCCCTCGCTTACGCTGATGCCTTCCCAAGTGTCGCATGGCGTGTTGGTGTTCCAGTTGTTGCTCGGACTGTCGCTCCAGTTCGGGCCGCCCGTGGTAGCGTAAAACGCGATCAGGGCCTCACACTCGGCCTGTGGAATGCCGGTAACATCAACACCCGAGCAGTCTGTGTCGGCCCCCGCAGAGGAGAGCAGGATCATATTCAGAATCATTCCGAGCAGGGGAACAATGAGTCTGTTTTTCATGGGAATCCTCAGATATCACCTCGTACATCACTTTGTAAGTTCATCCCCCTGATCGGTTCGGATTTGGCTATCCGGCAGGAGCAGAGGGGGCGAATTTATGAATTGCTGTATTAGAGCTTTTAACATAATGTTTGTCCGACCCCAGTTTGTAGTTCCGCCTTCAGGCGGTTTCACACCGCCTGAAGGCGGAACTACAAACTGGATCCGGGACAATTTTTTTGTTGAATTCTATAGAGTTTCAACGCATTGATATGCCTATGAGTTTATCTATGTCCACGTCAAAAAGCAGATCGTAAGTACCCGGACAGAAGTTTTCTATGATTTTATGTCCCCACTACAAACTGAAATGTGAACCCATCAATGAAAGATGCCGAGATTAATAACATAAAAACAAATTGAATTCAACAAAAAAATGCAAGTGCAAGTACCCGGCCAAAAGTTTTCAAGGATTTTTCTTGTGTCCAAAGAAGCCAAGTTTTTTGAGAAAAAACCTGGTTTCTGCCTCTTCTCACGCCTCACGTCTCACGCCTCACTCCTCACGTCTCACGCCTCACGTCTCACGCCTCATGCCTCACGCCTCACGCTTCA
The DNA here is from genome assembly GCA_029940115.1 of Desulfobacterales bacterium. GTDB lineage: Bacteria > Desulfobacterota > Desulfobacteria > Desulfobacterales > 4be13 > JAOZRQ01. The sequence goes on along the minus strand of JAOZRQ010000293.1, from coordinate 5,113 downwards.
CATTTTCAAATTTAACCCTTGAAATTCTCCTGAATAAAGGGTAAAAGGATGATTAAAGGATATTTGAGGATGAAATCTGGAGGGAAAACCCATGGAACCTTTGGAAATTGAGGTAAAGATTCATCTGCCCGACATCCGCGCGGTACGCGCCCGGATTCTTGACATCGGGGCAGTCAGCAAGGGACGGGTGTTTGAAAGCAACATCCGGTTTGAAGATGAAAGGAGAACGCTGATGAAAGACCGTTCCCTGCTGAGACTCCGCAAGGACACAAACACGACGCTCACCTTCAAGTCAACCCCGCCTGCCACGGACAACCAGTTCAAGGTACGCAGGGAACTGGAGGTTGAGGTCAGCGATTTTTCTGTCATGAAGGCCATCTTGGAGTCTCTCGGGTTTCATGAGGAACAGGTCTATGAAAAATGGCGGGAGACCTTTGTGTCAGACGACACCATTCTATGTCTCGACACCATGCCCTACGGGGACTTCTTGGAGATTGAAGGATCAAGGGCGGGGATCAGGGATGTGGCGCGTCGGCTCGGTCTGAAATGGGAAAAAAGAATTTTGACCAATTATTTGGTCCTGTTCGACGTCATCCGGCAGAAACTGAATCTTCCCTTTCATGATGTCACCTTTGACAATTTTGCAGATGTCTCTGTTGACTTCGGGGCACTCACCCATCTTTTTGAGGCGTGAGGCGTGGGACGTGAGGCGTGATGCGTGGGACGTGAGGCGTGGGACGTGATGCGTGAGGCGTGATGCGTGATGCGTGGGACGTGAGGCGTGACTCTTTGAACTCAGCTTACAGCTTACAGCCTACAGCCTACAGCCTACAGCCTACAAGCCTACAGCCTACAGCTTACAGCTTACAGCTTATGCGTATTTACACCAAAATACTTCTGACCATGTTGCCGCTTCTGATCCTCACACTGCTGGCGGCCGGGGGGCTCACCTATTATCTGTCATACAACGCGCTCACCGACTTGGCCAGAGCTTGGCTGGAGTCGAGGCTCTCGGAAGCTTTGGGCGCGGCGATGGAGCAGGAACACCGTCTGCACGGCCCGAAAACCCGGGAGACCGTTATCAGACAGACCATGGCAGACACCGCGGCCATGAGTGCCATCAACATCGGTGAAGCGGGATACCTGTTCGCTGTTGATTCCCAAGGACTCATCACCGTCCACCCGGACCCATCGCTGATCGGGAGACGTGCGAATACGGAAAGATGGTTCCAAGAGATCAGACACACGAAAAAAGGGAGCATCCGCCATCCATTATGGGGGGTGAAGTCATTTGCGGTCCATGCGTATTTCCCTGACCGGGACTGGCATCTCCTTGCCGTTGCCCCCGAGTCTGAGATCTATGGCTCTCTGAGACAGGCGAGGATTTACCTCTTTTTCTTGGCCTTTCTCATCTCAGGGATGATGGCCATGACCCTGATATTTTTGACCCGTCGGCTACTCGCGCCCCTGAAGCAACTCATCGCAGGCACGGAGCAGATCGGACGGGGGGACATGAAAGCCCGCATCCCTGTCTCCACATCAGATGAACTGGGCCAGCTCGCGGAGGTGTTCAACCATATGGCCGCCGTGCTCGGGCAGACCCTGTGGACCCTGCAAGACAGGGAAAGGCTCTTTCGCTCCCTCATCGAAAACGCGTCGGACATCATCGCCATCCTGAACGAGGATGGCAGCGTACGCTATGGCAGTCCGGCTGTGAGGCGGGTGCTCGGATTTGACCCGAAAAAATTGGTGGGCAAGGCTACCGAGGCGTTCGTTCATCCAGATGATCTTGGCCCGATCACCGATCTGTTCACAAAAACCGCTGACCATTCCAAGGCTGTCGGCTCCGGAGGTTTCCGGGTCCGCCACAAGGACGGATCATGGCGCACAATCGAGGCCATCGGCAAAAATCTTCTCGATGATCCGGTGGTGGAAGGATGGATATTCAATCTGCGGGACGTGACCGACCGGAATCAGGCAGAGGCCCAAGTGCGGGAATCTGAGGAGAAATATCGGAATCTGTTTGAGTCCGCGCCCGAAGGGATCATCATCACCACGCCGGAGGGAGAGGTACTCTCCTATAACGAAGCGTTCAGGAAAATATTCAAAATTGATGAGAACGACACTTGGCCTGAACGCGCGGCGGATTTGTATGCCAAGCCCGAGGAGAGACCCAAAATGGTCGAACTGGTCAAAGGCAATGGGAAACTTGAGCACTTTGAACAGGACCATGTGGATCGTCAGGGCCGGGTGTTTCCGGCCAGCCGATCCCACCGGCTGATCCAATATGAGGGAAAGACCTGCATCCAGACAATCCTCAGGGATGTCACCCGGATAAAGGAGATGGAGGCGGAACTGAGGGATTATGCGGAAAACCTTGAAAGAATGGTGGATGAGAATACCGGCGCGCTGAAAGCCGCGAATGAGGAACTTTCCAAGACGGTCAAAAGCCTTGAGGAGACCCGGGAACAGTTGGCCGTCAGCGCGCACCAGGCCGGCATGGCCGAGATTGCCGTGTCTGTGCTTCACAACATCGGAAACGCGGTCAACTCGGTCAATGTCAGAACCTGCCGGCTGGAAGAGATGTCCGTGGCCCGGGAGGTCGAGTCGCTGGAAAAGATCCGCACCCTGTTGCAAGCCGAATGGCCGGCGCAAAATGAGGCGGATCAGGATCGGAAAGAGAAATTGTTGGCCTTCTTCTTAATGACCATTGACATTTTCAGAACGAAAAGTGACCAGTTCATCACGGATCTGAGATTCGTCAGAAGTGGGATGGATCATATCATGGAGATCATCGCGATCCAGCAGAAATACGCGGGGCTGAGGGGCTATGAGACACCGGTGAGCCTGAACGATCTTCTGAAAGATGCGGTGGGGATGCTGATGGACTCCTTCAAAAAACGGGGGATCGAATTGGAATTCGACCTGCACACGCTTCCTGACATTCTTCTGGACAGGAACAAGATGATTCAGATTTTCATCAACATTCTCAAAAACGCTTATGAATCCATTGAGACAGGCCCCGAGGAGAACGAAAGACGGATACAGGTGAAGACATCTTCAGAGAGAGGGGATGACGGCGATCATCTTCAGGTGATGATAGCCGACACGGGTGCCGGCTGTCCGCCGGAACACAGAAACGAGGTGTTCAGATTCAATTTTTCCACAAAAGGGAGGGGAACCGGATATGGTCTTCATGACGCGGCCAACACCATCCGCGCGAGGGACGGCATCATTGATCTGTTGAGCGAAGGCCCGGGCAAAGGGGCCTGTCTGCTCATCAAACTACCCTATCGGAGGAGACCTGATGAACAGGAAAATCATCGTGATTGACGACGAGGAGTCAATTCTCAAGGACTACCTCATGATTCTGTCGCCCCCTGAACGGGATGATATCTCTGATCTTGAAAAAAAAGCGGCGGAATTGGCGGCCGAACTGTTTGGAGAAGGGGCAAAAAAAGGGAAACCTGCCGAGGAGCGCTATGAACTGACCACGGCATTGCAGGGGGAGGAGGGGTTTGCCAAGGTGGCGGCGGCTGTGGAAAAAGGGGTGCCTTTTGCACTCGCGTTCATTGACATCCGCATGCCTCCAGGATGGGACGGGGTTCGGACAGCGAGGAGGATCCGTGAGACGGACCCCCGGATCGAGATCGTCATTGTCACCGCCTACTCGGACAGAGAGCGAAGTGAGATTGTGGAGAAGGTCGGGTCGCCGGAACGGCTCCTCTATCTGAAGAAGCCCTTTGACCCGGAGGAGATCCGACAATTTGCCCTCTGTCTGACCCGGAAGTGGAACTTGGAGCGCAAGGCCGAAAAACATCGGGAATACTTGAGACGGCTCCTGACGTCCATCAGGCGACTGAAGACCCTGAACATATCATCCTTGCGGAATGTGCTTTGTGCGGTCTTGAGCGAGGTTCTCCACTTTGTGGATGCCCGGAAGGGATTCATTGCCAAGCTGGATGAGGACCGGATCCAGGTGGAGATCAATTCTGAGGATCTGACGTCCCAAGAGCTTGACCTTTTTATGGCAAAGGTGTCCCAACATCTGCCCGGGATTGAACAGATTTCCTGGATCGAGAATGTCATGGTGTTTCCGTTGAAAGACGGTTTCGGAAATTTGTTCATCTTGGTATCGGATTTTCATTCGCCCGTTCAGGATGAGAAGTTCGGCTTGTTGAAATTGCTGCTGGAGACCTCCTCAGAGGTTCTTGAGGGCGTCAAGACTCAGGAACGACTCCTGAAAAACGAGAAGATTGCCACCATCGGCCAGATTGCCGCGGGAATCATCCATGAAATCAACAATCCCCTGATGGCCATCATGGGGGCCGCCGACTTGTACAATCTTGATGGGCAGAAGATATGGCGGCTGATTGACATGTATGAAAAGTCCCTGGAATCGCCTGAACTCCCATCCGCATACAAGCGGCAGATCGCCGAGATTTCCGGGCGATTCCAAAGGGAAAAGATACGCGGCAAGATGGCGGAGCATTACGCCATCATACGCAACGGCGCGGAGCGCATCGGCGGACTGATGGAAAACATCCGGAGTTTCTCAAAATCGGATGATCGGTTTCAAATGAAGCCCGAGAATGTCAGCGAAGCCTTGGAAAACACCCTGATCTTGGCCCATAACGCCCTGAAGTACGGAATTGTCGTGCATAAGGAATGGGAGAGCCATCTCCCGGCCCGCTGTGACATCAACAGCCTCAAGCAGGTCTTCCTGAATCTGGTTCTGAATGCGGTTCAGGCGATGGACGGAAGAGGAGAACTCTGGATAACCGGGCGGAGGGAAGATGGAAAGATATTTGTCTCCATAAGGGACTCGGGGCTTGGGATTCCCCAAGGGAAAATGGATCGGATATTTCAGGCATTTTACACGTCCAAGCCTGACGGAACCGGTCTCGGGCTCTCCATCGTCAAGGGCATCATTGAAAAACACAACGGGGTGATTTGGGTGGCCTCCGAACCGGGCAAGGGAGCAACCTTCCATATGGAACTTCCGGAAGGATGTCCGGAAGGATGAAGGATGAAATATGAGGGATGAAATATGAAGGATGAGGGATGAGATGTGAGGGATGAGATGTGAGGGATGAGATGTGAGGGATGAGAT
>JAOZRQ010000292.1 GCA_029940115.1 Desulfobacterales bacterium | reverse complement strand
ATTGCCGGGCTATTCTCACAAGTCCCTCCGGGACAATTCCCCCAACTTGCAAATGTGCATCAATGATGCGAAGGCGAGCGTGACCTACAAGCCGTCCCTCCAGGACAATTTCCCCAACTTGCAAATGCGCCCGTGTGGCACCGCCTAAAGGCGGGACTACGAACTTTTTGATGTCAAACCGATGGATGAAGGATGCCTCTATCTATGGTGCAAAAAATTTTTGACCATGTACTTACTTAAAGGGTTAATATTCATGTTACGCCTTAGACAGAAACCCGGTTTCAGACTTCATGGTTTTCATGACACGGCACTATATCAGAAACCAAGTTCCTTTGTCTTTATAGTTCCTTTTTCAAAAAAAAGCAATCCTGTTGAGGGTAAAATCTGAAAAAACCAAAAAGTGGCATCCTGAAAAGTTTCTTTTTCAAAAAAAAGCAATCTTGTTGAGGGAAAAAAATAAAAAACAAAAAGTGGCATCCTGAAAAGTTGGTAGTTCCGCCTTTAGGCGGTGTGGCACCGCCGAGAGGCGGGACTACAAACTTTTTCCCAAAAAGTTCTTTGACTTTCCTCCTCCCTTCCTTTATAATAGCTCTTTATGGTCAGTAGGCTGAAAAAGTTTGGAAAATTATCTGTCGTGCCTGCCGGAAAAAGTGCAAACTGACAAATGAAGAAAGTCGGAAAGTCCCAATTCTCTCTGGAAAAAATCCTGTCATGCCAGGGGAATTCAATTTTAACTTGGAAGCCACCCTTCCTGACAAGCAGAGCCGAACTCATGCCATACACAGGATCATCAAAAGACGCCTTGCTCTCAGAGACCGCCAAGTTGCGCCAAGAGACTGCGGAACTGAAACGTGAGAAATCTGATCTTGAGCTGCTGATCGAGACCAACATCGAACACTCGGACTATCTCGAGGAGGACCTGCTCAACAAAATCGAATCCGCCATCCGGGAAAGTGAAAGACGATTCCGGCTGATCAGTGAGACCATACCGGTGCCCATCACGGTCAGCCAGGTGTCTGACGATATCATCGTATATGCCAACGGTTCAGCAGGCTCTCTGTTCGGGTTTCCCGCACATGTCTTGGTTGGACGAAGATTCACAGATTTCTATGAGGACAGGGAAGCCTTGCAGGACAGACTGGCCAGACAGGGACAGGTGAGCAATTATGAGGTGAAAGGGAAAAGGGCGGACCGCACACATTTCTTCGCCGCATTGTTTGTTCAGCCACTGACATTCAACAATGTGCCCTGTCGGCTCACCGCACTGCACGACATGACGGACCGGAAACTTGCGGAAGAGGAGCGGATGCGTCTGGCCACAGCGGTGGAGCAGGGCGCGGAGAGCATCATCATCACGGACAGAAAAGGGAATGTCGAGTATGTGAATCCCGCGTTTGAGCAGACCTTCAGCTATACTCGTGAGGAGATCATCGGTTGCAATTTCCGAATATTCAGAAGCGACAAGCATGATGATGCGTTCTACCATACGATGTGGCGGACCATCATCTCTGGCCGAGTCTGGATGGGCAACATCATCAACCGAAAGAAAGATGGGACCCTTTGCGAATTTGAGACCACCATCTCCCCCATCCGGGACGCCTCTGGCGAGATCATCAATTTTGTGTCGGTGAACCGGGACGTGACCCATGAGGTCCGGATGGAGAAGCAACTGCGTCAGGCCCAGAAGATGGAGGCCATCGGCACATTGGCCGCGGGCATATCCCACGACTTCAACAACATTCTCACGGCCGTTTTCGGAAATGTCCATCTGACAAAGATGAAGCTTGACCCGGACAGTCCGATCCTGTCGAATCTGGACAACATTCTCGTCGCGGCAAATCGTGCAAAGGATTTGGTCATGCAGGTTCTCACCTTCTGTCGCCAGACCGAACGGGAAAAGAAGCCCTTGCAGATCAACTTCATCATAAAGGAGGCCCTGAATCTGCTCAGGCCCTGCATCCCCGCGACCATCGAAATCCGACAGCATGTCAGAGAGCGACCCGGCATGGTAATGGCCGATCCCACCCAGATCCATCAGGTGCTGATGAATCTCTGCACGAATGCCGCCAATGCCATGCGGGAGGGAGGGACCTTGAACATTATTTTGGAGAATGCGACCATTGACTCGGATCAGGAGGACCCGCTTCCGAACCTGAAACCGGGAAAATATGTGAAGCTTTCTGTGAGCGACTCCGGCCAAGGGATGCCCCCTGAAGTGATGGAACGGATTTTCGATCCCTTTTTCACGACCAAAGGCCCGGGTGAGGGGACAGGGATGGGGCTTGCCGTAGTTCACGGCATTGTCAGAAGCCATGGAGGCGAGATAGGCGTTGAAAGCGAACCCGGCAAAGGCTCCCGCTTTTTTGTCTATCTGCCGCGAATCACCGACGCGGAAAAGGAGGATGACTTTGACATGCCCGAACTCCTTCCGGGGAATGAGCGCATTCTTTTTGTGGATGATGAACCGGACCTGTCGCAACTCTTCGAGGAGACGCTGACGGAGCTCGGGTATGATGTGGTCAGCGAGACAAGCAGTCTCCGGGCCTTGGATGTGTTCCGGTCCCATCCTGACAGATTCGATCTGGTCATCACCGATCAGACCATGCCGAATCTGACAGGCGAAGAGATATCCCGGGAACTCATGCAAATCCGGCCCGACATTCCGATTATCCTCTGCACAGGCTACAGCGACCGGATGAACGAGGAAAAGGCAAAGAAGATGGGCATCAGAAGCTTTCTGATGAAGCCCTTTGCCATGGACAAAATGGCCCTATGCATCCGCCAGATACTTGACAAGTCGTAAGTGAGGTCAGAAAATGCTCTCCCCTGAAATCATAAAAAAAATCAGGAAGATCCACATCAAAACCAGCCGCATCGTGAACACCATGATGGCCGGCCAGTACAAATCGGTGTTCCGCGGTTCAGGCATCGAGTTTGAGGAGGTCCGAGAGTATTCCCCGGGAGACGAGGTCAAGAGCATTGACTGGAAGGTCTCCGCCCGCATGGGCCGGCCATACGTCAAGCTCTACCGGGAGGAGCGGGAGCTGGTGGTCATGCTCCTGGTGGACATGAGCGCGTCCGGCCGTTTCGGGACCACCGACAACCTGAAGATGGAGACCGCGGCCGAAATCGCATCCATCCTCGCGTTCAACGCGATCCGGAACAATGACAAAGTCGGCGCGATCCTCTTCACGGACCGGGTGGAGCGGTACATTCCCCCAAAAAAGGGGTCATCCCATGTCTGGCGGGTGATCAGAGAGATGTTCGATTTTACGCCGGAACACAAGGGCACGGACATCCAAGGAGCGGCCGCGTATCTCGGCAGAGTGTGCAGAAAAAGAACGGTCTGCTTTCTCATCTCCGATTTTATGGACCAAGGCTATCTGCGCCAACTCCGTCTGGCCTCAAAGAAACACGAGATGATCAGTGTGCTCCTCTCGGACCCCGGGGAATTTTCCCTTCCTGAGGCTGGGATTCTCGCGATTCAGGATTTTGAGACCGGCGAACATCTCTATGTTGACGCATCGGACAAAGTCAGCCGGCGCAAGTTTGAAGAGCAGCGGACGCGTGAATATCGGAACACGCTTGAGACCCTGAAGTCAGCCGATATTGACTGCATCGAGGTGGACACAGCGGCCTCGGTCGCGGACGAACTGACAAGATACTTTCGTTATCGAGAAAAGAGAAGGCATTAGGATAGGTTCTGGTCGTCATTCCCCACGAAAGTGGGAATCGACTGTCCTGATTCTAACGGATTTTGTGGTCTGAAGCGGTTCTTCCAACGCAGAGGACGCGGAGAACGCGGAGTTTTCCAGCCAGCTGAGATGACACAGAACCACAAAATCCGTTAGAACCAGGAATGTCCGAGACTTTGACAAGAGGCAGGGAATGAGCAGTGGATTCCCCAAACGGCAAGCCTTGTCGGCATGCCAGAGAAGTTGTGCACAGTGATAAGGGAAGGCCATATAATGAACATTTGTCGCATCATCTTCTTGATTTTCTTATGTATCCTTGTTCCCAGTCTGAATGTTTCCGCCCAGGAAGGGGAGACGATGCCTGAACCATCGGAAAAGGGGGTCTCAGGAAAGGAGACCGGGACAGCATCCACAGCTCCCGCCGAGCCAGGGACCGGAGATGAGATGCCTGAATTCATCAAGGAGATCAAACCGTTGGAGGAGCCTGTATTCAACCCGGCATGGATCGGCTATCTGCTTATGGCCATTGCTGTTGTCGCGCTTTCATTGGCCCTCTTTTGTTATTTCAGAACACGCGGGAAACGGACAACGGAGAAAAAGTTCATCATGCCGTCCCCGGATGAGGCCGCCTACGCGTTGCTGGATGAGCTCACAGAGGTGGAACGTATGGATGGAAAGGAGTTCCATTTCCGACTTTCCGCCATATTGAGAACCTACATCCAAGGTCGATACGGCATCAACGCGCCGGAGATGACCACCGAGGAGTTTGTGCCGAGAATTGCGGACCTCGGAATCCCCAGAGAATTGCGGAAATGCCTGAAATCGCTCTGTCGCACCAGTGACCCGGTAAAATTCGCAGGGGTGCATGCCGTTGAGAGCGAGATGAGGAAGGATCTGATGTTTGTGAGGAATTTTGTCAGGCAGACCACCCCTGAGACGATCCCGCATGTCGGAACAAATAAACCCGATTTCTGACACCTAAAGGCCATCGGCGGATTTGGGGATCAAACGAAACGAATTGAGCCCCACAGATTCGAGGGCTCAAGCAAAAGGAGTGCAAAGATGGCCAACAGGTTGTCGCCTTCCCATCCCAAAAGACAATCTTTGCGCCCAACCTCACACGCACAACCGGCATTCAAGCAGGGCGACTGCGAAGCACGTTGGGTCGCCCTGTGAACGTGCCCGTAAACTTGAGCTTGAGCTTGAACTTGAACTTGAATCCTGACGTTCATGTGCACGTTCACGTGCACGTTCAAGTTTAAGGCTCCCCTAAATCCGTTATAATCAGATGATCAACCTCCATGAAGGCGACTTTTGTCAGGTGCTAAGATTGCTTTTTGAGAAACAAAGTCGCAGCCAATTGCCATCTTAGGAACCGTGACCAAACAACTTCCCCATTTCCAGCTCCTGCCGGATTGCCAAATCCGGCAGACGTCTCGGATTTGCCAATCCGAAACGGGCGTGGGCCGGGATGTTGTTTGGTCATGGTTCCTTAGCACTCCCTTGTTTGATGCCATTCGTAAAGTATTTCTGTAATTCGTGAAGTATTTCTGTAAATTCGTGAAGTATTTCTGTAATTCGTAAAGTATTTCTGCATTTTTCAAAAAAAAACTGTAATTTATTTCGGAATTAACAACGGGTATATTCACAGACCGAACGTGGCCTCCCCGAAGAGCGTTATAATCCGCGGGGTTCTTTTCTTTAGATGAAGGTGTGAAACCAAGGAATGAGGAATGTTGCAAAACAACGGTTTTTGGCGCATGAGGTGGTCCAGACATCGGCGATGGACTGCGGGCCGGCCACGCTGAAATGCCTCCTTGAGGGGTTCGGGATATCGGTCAGCTATAGCCGGCTCCGTGAGGCCTGTCAGACCGATGTTGACGGAACCTCCATTGACACCATGGAGGATGTGGCCGTGCAGTTGGGACTTGATGCGGAACAGGTGATGATACCGGCCGATCACCTGCTGTTGCCGGTCTCCAGGAGCCTGCCGTGCATTGCGGTGGTCCGCCTGCCCGGCGGGCTGACCCATTTTGTGGTGGTGTGGCATCTGCACGGCAGATTTGTTCAGATCATGGATCCGGGAAAGGGCCGGCTATGGCTGACTCAGAAGCGATTTCTCAATGACCTCTACATCCACACCCATCCTGTGGCCACGGATCTCTGGCGGGAATGGGCCGGCTCCGATGGATTCCTCGATCCGCTGAGAGATCGCCTCTTCTCCCTTGAAATATGGGGTCCCCATGCCGATCGCCTCATTCGCACGGCAGCGGATGATCCTGGATGGCAATCCTTGGCTGCCTTGGACGCCGGGACCCGCATGGTGGATGCGATTGTGCGTGCCGGGGGGCTGAAGCCGGGAAAAGAGGCGGGGAGAGTGCTTGAACGGTTTTTCAGACGGGCAGCCGAATCGGATCTTAGGATTATCCCAGCCCCTTATTGGTCTGTCTCCCTGCCACCAGCAGAATACATGGAGGTTGATCAAGAACCCCATCTGCTGATGCAGGGGGCCGTCCTGATCCACGCGGAGGGTCGGCGATCCGCGGATGAGACCGCCGAATTGGCTGACGACGAGATTCCGGAGCCGCTCTCCCCTGAACTCGCGGCCGCGCTCGAAGAGCCTCCCGCCCGCCCGGAGCTTGAGATATTCCGAACCTTGGGAGAGGATGGGCTGCTGAACCCGGCAGTGCTGGCCTTGGCCCTGATTCTGGCAACATGCGGCGTGACGATTGAGGCGTTTATTCTCAGGGGACTGCTGGAAATGGGCCGGGGACTGGAGGTGATGGAACAGCGGATCGCCGCGTTGGTCATGATTTTGGCCTTTTTCGCGATCCTCTTTTTCATCGAGCTGCCCATCGCGTCCACCATCCTGCGGATGGGCCGGCATCTTGAAACCCGCTTGCGGATGGCCTTTCTGAAAAAAATACCCCGTCTCGGCGACCGCTATTTCCACAGCCGGCTCACATCGGACATGACCCAGCGCGCTCACGAGCTTCGACAGTTGCGTACCCTGCCGAATCTCGGGGTCACTTTTTTCCGTATCGGGTTTCAGGTGATACTGACCGCGGCCGGGGTGATCTGGATCACCCCGGACAGCGCGGGCATTGCCGTCATGGCGGCCCTGGTCACGGTGGGGATGTCGCTTGTCACCCAGCCGATTCTGAGGGAGCAGGATCTTCGTCTCCGCACCCTCATCGGCACCCTGAGCCGCTACTATCTGGATGCCCTGCTCGGGCTGGTCCCGATTCGCACACACAGCGCGGGGCAGGCCCTCCGGCGGGAACATGAGGGCACCTTGGTGGACTGGGCCAATGCGGTTCTCTCATTTTATCGCTCGGATGTGATCATTCTCTGCGTCGAGTCGCTGATTGATGTCGGATTCACGGTTTGGATTGTCGTTGACTATATCTTACGGGGGGGCGACCCCGCAGGAGTTCTGCTGCTCCTCTATTGGACCCTGAATCTGCCCCAACTCGGAAAAAGCTTGGCAGACACCGCCCAACAGTATCCGATGCAGCGGAACCGGATTCTGAGGCTCCTCGAACCCCTCGGCGCGCCGGAGGAGGAAGGGATGTTCGATGCGGATGAACAGGAGGTGTCGCCCGCTGATTCGTCACGGGGCATGGCCATCGCGTTCAATGGGGTGAGTGTCCATGCCGGGGGGCATCTGATCATCTCGGACATTCATCTTACGATCCAATCCGGGGAACATGTTGCCATTGTGGGCCCCTCGGGTGCGGGCAAATCTTCGCTCGCGGGGCTTCTCCTGGGATGGCATCGTCCCGCGTCCGGGAGCATTCTGACCGATGGTGAGCCGCTTGACGGCCGGCGGATGCAACGCGTTCGCCGGGAGACCGCATGGGTTGATCCGGCGGTGCAGCTCTGGAACCGTTCCTTGCAGGAGAATCTCCACTATGGCGCAGGCCAGTCCGCATCCCGGCTTCAGAACAGGGTCATTGAACAGGCTGATCTCCTGAATGTTCTGGAGAAACTGCCCGAGGGAATGGATACCCTTCTCGGCGAGGGCGGGGGCTTGGTCTCCGGCGGCGAGGGGCAACGAGTGCGCCTCGGAAGGGCCATGCTCCGCACCGGAATTCGGTTGGTGATCCTTGATGAACCGTTCCGGGGGCTCGACAGGGAAAAACGGCGGGGATTGCTGACCCGGTCCCGGAAGCACTGGCACGACCAGACCCTGATCTTCATCTCCCATGACATCAAGGAATCCCTCGCCTTTGATCGGGTGCTGGTGATTGAAGAGGGGCAGGTGGTGGAGGATGATCATCCGGATATCCTGTCCCAACAAGTGGAATCCCGCTATCGATCCCTCCTCGAACATGAGGAGAGGTTGCGGAAGGGGGTCTGGTCAGGGACTGAGTGGTCCCGGCTTTGGCTGGAAGAGGGGCGGCTGGAGAGGAAATGAGGCAAAATTGCAATAAGGACAACTAACGATAACAAGGATATTTTTGTGAACAGATTTTACATTTTTATCATAAGAGCCATCCTCGGGGCTGCGTTTGGCGTTTTCATCACCCGCTTTTTTTATCCCGGCACAAATCCCGCATACATGGCGGGGCTTGGCGTTTTCCTCGTGGGGATGGCCTATGTGATGGAATACTGGCGCGGCAGAAAAGCGGATAAGTCGAAATGAGTGCAACCCAGTTTGTAGTTCCGCCTTTAGGCGGCGTCACACAGTTTGTAGTTCCGCCTTTAGGCGGCGTCACACAGTTTGTAGCTCCGCCTTTAGGCGGCGTCACACAGTTTGTAGTTCCGCCTTTAGGCGGCGTCACACAGTTTGTAGCTCCGCCTTTAGGCGGCGTCACACAGTTTGTAGTTCCGCCTTTAGGCGGCGTCACA
>JAOZRQ010000797.1 GCA_029940115.1 Desulfobacterales bacterium | reverse complement strand
TCACGCATCACGAGTCACGCATCACGAGTCACGCATCACGGTCACGAGTCACGCATCACGCATCACAAGTCACGCATCACGTTTCACTCATCCCATTGAAAACATGTTAAACAGACAACAGCGATTTGGAAAAGAGAGTGAGACCGTTGCGGCCGAACACCTTGCAAGAAACGGATACACGATTCTGGAGCGGAATTACCATACCCCGTACGGGGAGATTGACATTATTGCAAAAGATGGTGACGCGCTGGTCTTCGTAGAAGTCAAGGCCAGAAGGTCGGATCATTTCGGAAGTCCAAAATGGGCGATCACTCCCGAAAAACAGAGGAAGATATCCATGGTGGCCTTGTCCTATCTCAAAGCCGCGAACCAGAGCCACGCAAAAGCGAGATTCGATGTGGTGGCCATAATATCCCCCCCATATACGGAAAGATGCCGGAATCAGGCGTCTGTCGGGCATATGGGAACAAGGGACAGAGATGAGGAGATGACCCGAATGGAAATCATCAAAAACGCCTTCGAACTGGCATACCCATGATCCGAATGTCCGCGGATGCTGTCATTATGACTTCGTGCGTTGGCATTTTCAGCCAATCTCATACCTTTTTCTTTTTTCATACCAGCCTGGCTTGTGATGTTTGCGACCCAATATTCAACATACCTGATTCCAACGGATTTTGAGGTCTGAAGTCGTCTTTTGAACGCAGAGGCCGCGGAGGGCCGCGGAGTCCCATCCGAATCTCCGCGTCCGCCGCGTTTTCCTGACCGCTGAGATGAAGCCGGCCCACAAAATCCGTCAGAACCCGCAATGTCCAATTTTCAGGCATCAGGCATCAAGCATCAAGATTCGATCCATAGGTGCATTATGAGAGTGGCGTGTGAAAAATGCCATACCGAATATGACCTTGATCCCGGCATGATAAAGGAGAGAGGCACCAGCTTCCGTTGCGTGAAATGCAGGCATGTGTTCAAGGTTTACCCTCGACATCCTTTATCGGAGGTCCGTCCGTCATCTGCCGACGAATCGCCCCGCATGGTGCCGAAGCTTCCCGAACCCGTTGCGGGAAACGAGGAGAGACACGCCGCATCCAAATCCCCTGTGTTCAAGATTGTCGGCGAGAACAACTGCCCCCTCTATGAAATGGGGGATGAATTTCACATTTCGGACAATTCCTTTTTCGGCCCCCCGAACAAGGCGCCATGCCTCATCCTCATCAAAGATGTCTTGTCCATCCTTAGACGCGCATCCCAAAAGAATCCCAACGAGGATCATGCCGAACCGGTGTTCAACTGCAACGGTTGCACAGGCATGATTCGGTTCGGATACAAGAAAGAGACCGGACTGGTCATTCCAGGGAGCAGAAAGAGCGAGGACTATGTCAGCGTCGTCGCCCGCTCCCTGAGAAACTTTCCGATATTCCAGGCCCTCGAGGAGGAGCTGATCGAGGAGTTCACCTCCTGTCTGAAGTTCGACGAGTTCGGCGTGGGGGACATCATCATCCGAAAGGGAGACCCCGGTCGAAACCTTTACATCGTCGTGTCTGGACGGATCGAGGTGCTCGGGGATGATGAGATGAGCCTCGCATTCATGGGAAGGGGGGAGGTCTTCGGAGAGATGAGCCTTCTCAGCGGCAACCCTGTGGGCGCCACGATCAAAGTGGTCAAACCGACAACGCTCCTGTTCATCACCGGAAAGGACTTCAAGAGGATACTGGGCATCTCCTCCTCCCTTCAGATGTATTTCACCCGCCTGCTGGCCGGAAGGATGGCCGAGATCAACTTGGCACGATCCGAGGAGTTCGCCTCCGGAATGGCCGGGAAACTTTCCGAAATGCCGCCCTCAGAATTGTTCCAGACCTTCAACATGAACCAAAAAACCGGTGTGCTGACCCTGAAGCTGGCCGACACCTCCGCATACCTCTCCTTCAGAGAAGGGTGCCTCGTGAGGGTCACATATGATGGAAAAGAGGGTCAGGAGGCCTTCTATGAACTGCTGAAGCTCAAGCGTGGCCGGTTCAAGTTCATCCCGGGCATTCCACCCGAGGAGATGAGGGCCGAGGAGGTTGGAGACTTCATGCACCTCCTGATGGAGGGATTGAGAAGAATAGACGAAGATGACAGACGGTTCATACGGACAGTCGTGCCCATATTGACAGAATGAGGCGTGAAACGTGAGGCGTGGAACGTGAGGCGTGAAACGTGAGGCGTGAGGCGTGGAACGTGAGGCGTGAAAATGTGGAACGTGAGGCGTGAAACGTGGGGCGTGAGGCGTGGAACGTGGGGCGTGAGGCGTG
>JAOZRQ010000291.1 GCA_029940115.1 Desulfobacterales bacterium | reverse complement strand
GCTCCGGGCTTTCGGCTCTCGGCTCCGGGCTTTCGGCTCCGGGCTCTCGGCTCCGAGCTTTCGGCTCCGGGCTCTGCGAAGTTCGAGTTTCCATCTGCTTCTGAATGACCGCGAGAAGTGTTTCGGGTTTGACTGGTTTGGCCACATAATCATTCATCCCTGCATCAATGTACTGTTCCCGATCCCCTTGCATCGTATTGGCCGTCATGGCGATAATCGGCAGATGCCGAGTTTCGGATACCGAGTTTCGGATCGCTTTTGTGGCTTCGATGCCGTCCATTTCCGGCATATGGACATCCATCAGGATCAGATCATACGCTTTCCTCTCCAGCATATCCAAGGCCTCTTTGCCGTCATTTGCAATGTCAACGGAAAAACCGAATCGCTCCAGTATGATCGTGGCGACTTTCTGGTTCATCTCATTATCCTCTGCCAGAAGAATATGAAGGTGAGGGGTGAGGGGCGAGGAGTGAGGAGTGGCGGATGGGCTCGGCGCGTTCTCTGACGGAGTCTGTTCGTGTTTTGCCGCCTCAAATCGCGCGGTGAACCAGAATGTGCTACCTGCGCCCTCCTCGCTGTCAACGCCGATCTCTCCACCCATCTTCTCTGTCAACTGCCTGGATATGGCCAGCCCGAGTCCGGTTCCCCCGTACTTCCGGGTCGTGGACGCGTCCGCCTGGGAGAAGGATTTGAACAGCAGACCGACGCGGTCTTTTGGAATGCCGATGCCGGTGTCGGAAACGTCAAAGCGCACGGTATGATGGGTGTCGGTCCCCCGGTCCCAGGAGACATGGATCGTCACGTCACCCTCATGCGTGAATTTGAGGGCATTGCTCACCAGATTGAACAGAATCTGGCGCAATCTCACCGAATCCCCGCGAAGATGCGGCGGCACATCCGGACGAATTCGGCTCGTCAATCGGAGTCCTTTCTCATCCGCCCTCACTTTCAATATGTTGACCACCTGCTCAATGAGATGAGGCAGATGAAAGTCAAGGATCTCGAATTCCAGCTTTCCGGCCTCGATCTTTGAAAAGTCGAGGATGTCATTGAGCAGAGAAAGCAGGAGATCGGAGGAGGAGAGGATGTTTTTCACATACTCCCGCTGTTCCGGGTTCAGCTCGGTCTCCGCCAAGAAGTTTGCCATGTTGATGACCGAGTTCATGGGGGTCCGGATATCATGGCTCATGTTGGCGAGAAATTCGCTTTTGGCCTGATTCGCGGCTTCCGCGGCTTTTTTCGCCTTCTCCAGTTCCTGATTGGCGTTGGAGAGCGCCGCGGTCCGATCCTCAAGACGGGTTGACAGCTTCCGAATCTTCAGATGGGTGATCACCCGAGCCAACACCTCTTCCTGATGAAAGGGCTTGGTAATGTAATCCACCCCGCCGACTTCAAAGCCGGCCAGCTTGTCAACGGTTTCGGAAAGCGCGCTGACAAAGATCACCGGAATCTCCTTCGTGTTCTCCGCCGCCTTCAATCGCTGGCAGGTCTCTATGCCGTCCATTCTCGGCATCAGAATGTCCAACAGGATGACATCCGGCATGGTCTCCTGAACCAGTTCCAAAGCGTCCTCTCCGCTCTGGGCCACCAACACGGTGATCCCGAGGTCGTTCAAATACTCGAAAAGTGTGCCGAGATTCGCGGGATTGTCATCCACGATCAGGATCGTTGCGTCCTCTGTTTCCAGTCTGTTCATTTTCCCCTTTCATAAGAGCCAAGTATTTGCGGACATTTGCCGGCGTCCGGCCCGTAATGTATTCAGTCAAGCTTCAAAAACTTGTTCAAAAATTCCCGGATCATCCTCACTTGGAACGCATCCGCAAACTGGCGGAGCTTTTCGGCAAAAGTCGCATATTGGGCATCTGACTGCTCCAAGCGATCCACTTCCTCAATGATTTTCGTGATATGCCCTCGGAGGGCAAGTTTGTGAAGCCGTTGCAGATCATCGGCCGGCGGCACGGCAAATCCGCTTTTTTCTCCGGCATCCTTCTCCACCCATTCCAACCCCAGATAAACCTCCAGTTTTTTCAGAATATCCTCCGGGTGTACTGGCGTTGAAAGAATATCGTCACACAACGTGCTCAACGTGACTTGACGATCTTCGGCATCATCCGAAACTGCGAGCAGAACCTGTTCGGAGGTCAGGGACTGCCGAATCTGGCGTAGCCCATTGAAATCCTTTTCATCCTCCAGCATCATCCCGTTGATGAAGATCAGATCAGGCCGAGATGCCGAGACATGCGTCAGGGCCTCCTCTGTATCTGACGCCTTGACGAACTTGAACCCCGCGGGGCCCACGATTTCAAGCGCGTCTTCCCCGCTCTCCGCCACCAGAACGGTGAACGCTTGGTTGCTCAAATAGGAGAAAAGCACACTCAGATTGGTCGGATTGTCATCCACAACCAAAATCGTCCCATTCGGTGTCTCAGCATTCATCCTGCTCTCCCAACTGTAAGCTGTAAGCTGTAAGCTCTAAGCTCCAAGCTCCAAGGTTCTGAGGTGGCCGCCGCTTGCCCCTCGCCGCTTACAGCATATATTCTTCAAGCGCGTCCCGAATCTGTTTGACCTGAAAGGCCATTGCCAGCTTGCGAATCTCTTGGGCAAAAGGGAAATATCGCTGGTCTGACCCTTCAAGCGCGTCCAGTTGCTTCCGAATCCCCATAATATCCCCCACCCGGGCGGATTTGTAAAGCCTTTCAA
Source organism: Desulfobacterales bacterium (assembly GCA_029940115.1). Classification (GTDB taxonomy): domain Bacteria; phylum Desulfobacterota; class Desulfobacteria; order Desulfobacterales; family 4be13; genus JAOZRQ01. The sequence goes on along the minus strand of JAOZRQ010000291.1, from coordinate 5,870 downwards.
TCACCTCCCTCGAAGGAATGACAAGAACCTGTTCTGCCCCGCTCTCCGGTCCTTCCGGTTCCCTGTACTCCCATTCCAGTTTCAGATGGGCCTTCAACACTCTGAAGATGATCGGCACCTGCACTGGCTTGGGGATGAAATCATCACAACCGCTCTTCACAATGATCTCCCGGGGCGAAAGCGAGGAGCTTGCCGAAAGCACGATCACCTTGATATGATTCAGTTCCGGCGTGTTCCGAATCCGGCGGGTCGCCTCAAATCCGTCCATCACTGGCATCACCAGGTCCATGAATATCAAGTCCGGCTGAAATTCGGATGCCTTTTCGATCCCTTCACGCCCATGGACCGCCTCCATCACTTCAAATCCCATGGGGGAAAGCAGATCCACCAGAACAATCCGGTTTTCCCCCCGGTCATCCACCACGAGAATTTTTGGCTGTTTCCCTTTGACGCCGATGATATGCTGATAGTCCTCTGATTTCCTGATCTCCGGGAGTTCAGCGGATTCTGGCAGCTCGATGTCAAACCAGAATACGCTTCCTTGCCCCGAGGCGCTCTCCACATGCAGTTCCCCGCCCATGAGCCGGACAAGTCTGCGGCTGATGGCCAGACCCAGACCGGTCCCTTCGATGGTACGGGTATGCTCGCCCACCTGTTTGAACGGCGAAAAGATATCCTCCAACTGGTCTTTGGCAATCCCCACGCCACTGTCCTCCACTTGGAAGCGGATGGACGATGGGCGATGGGCGATGGGCGATGGGCGATGGGCACTCACCTCCCCTTCCTCTTGCCCTTGGCCCCTCGCCCCTTGCCCCTCGCCCCTTGCCCCTTGCCCCTCGCCCCTTGCCACCCTAAACAGAACCCCCCCTCTGTGAGTGAATTTGACCGCGTTGCCCATGAGGTTGAGCAGAACTTGGTTCAGTCGCTTTTCATCCCCTTGGACTGCCCGGGGAAGATCAGGGGCAAGTTCGGCTTGAAAGGATATCCCCTTATGCTGGGCCTGGATTTCGATCACCTTGCCGATGGCGGTCAGAAATTCAGGAAGGAGAAAGTCGGATGGGTGAAGTTCCATCTTCTTGGCCTCGATCTTGGAAATATCCAAGACTTCATTGATCAGATTCAGGAGATGTCGGCCGCTACGCTCAATCACATCAAGTCCGGTTTTTCGGGATTCTGTCAGGTTCCCTTCCCTTTTCAGAATCTGGGCGTATCCGAGTACGCCGTTGAGCGGGGTGCGGAGTTCATGGCTCATATTCGCGAGAAATTCGCTTTTGGCCCGATTCGCGGCTTCGGCCGCGTCCTTGGCTTCCTTCAGATGGGTCTCTTTCATGAGAAGTTCTCTGAAGATGATGTCATACGGTTTGACGATGCCGGTTTCGATGATCGCTTTGTAAATCGAGTAAAAAGAGAATATCTTGAAATAATGCCCCACCAGATTGGAAAATCCGTAATTGCTGATATAAAATGTGAAGGCCAGCTCGGAGATGATCGTAAATATGAGGGAACAGACCAGAAGTCTGAACACATTTTCCTCAAATTTCTCCCGATATCGGAACAACAGCCACATGTCCGTGAGCAGAATCAGGCAGATGATGTATTCACTGATCTTCTTGAAAGGGGTCAGCCCTTTCCCTTCAATAAAACATATGGGGAATACTTTCCAATAAAAAATGGACGCGACGAACAGAGAAAAAATCACTGTGTAGAGAAGAAAGACCTGACGCGGCTTCACTTTTCTCCCAGTATGGAAAAAGCTGAAAGCCGCCAAAAGGGTGATGCTCTCCAGATAACGGGCCGCAATCCAGAGCTGATTCCCGTAATAATCATAGTCTGCAAATATCTGCATCCCCTTATACCCCAAGGTATGAAGGATATCCAGACCGGCAATGAAGAGATAGGCAATGGCAATGAAGATCAGGTACTCATTTTTGATGTATTTCCTGGAATTCCAGGCAATCATGAAAATGCCGCAGGCCACCACAATGCTGAATATCTCCGCGAGACTGTGAAACAACAGGTAATTGTAAAGACTGGTCAAGTAAAGCCCGGTCAGAAAAGGAATCCCGACCAAGCCATTTAAGTATTTTCCCCAAATCATGGGTTGCTCCTTGTGAGAAGGGTGCGTCGTCTGATTCCTCTCGTCATTTTGGGAATGCATCCAGTTTGTAGTTCCGCCTTCAGGCGGTGCGACACAGTTTGTAGTTCCGCCTTCAGGCGGTGCGGCACAATTGACAAAGAAAACATCCGACGACATGAAACGTGTTCAGTTTGTAGTTCCGCCTTCAGGCGGTGCGACACCGCCTGAAGGCGGAACTACAAACTTTTTATACTCTGCAAAAAAAGAAGCTTAGGAACCGTGACCAAACAACTTCCCCATTTCCAGCTCCTGCCGGATTGCCAAATCCGGCAGACGTCTCGGATTTGCCAATCCGAAACGGGCGTGGGCCGGGATGTTGTTTGGTCATGGTTCCTTATCTTGCTGTCAGAAGAAGAGACACTCTATTCATACACCAAAATAAAAATTTTGACCAGCATTTTTTCAATCCGGATCCAGATATGAAAGATTTATGAATTGAGGAAAATTCAGCCAAGCAGATTCAGCAGATATGAAAGAGCAGGGAAACCCGGTTTCTGAGACTGATCGCCCAATCCCCTGAGGCTGAAACCGGGTTTCCTCGCCATCAAACTTTTAGATCTACTGAGATTTTCAGGATTGAAATTCATGCCCATTTATGTTAAATGTTCGATAAATTTTATCTGAAAGAGAAGGCATCTTTCATTTTGTCTGAAAGGTGGGTTCCGCCTTTAGGCGGTCTCGCACCGCCTAAAGGCGGAACTACAAACTGGAATGCACCGCCTAAAGGCGGAACTACAAACTGGAATGTAAACCCATAAATGAAAGATGCCAAAGAGAAACTAAGGAACTGTGACCGAACAAGTTCCCCATTCCCGCTCCTGCCGGATTGACAAATCCGGCAGGCGGTTCGGATTTGCCAATCCGAACCGAGCATGCTGGGGATGTTGTTTGGTCACGATTACTAAGTTTCTTTGGAACAATCACGCTTCACGAATCACGCTTCACGCATCACGCTTCACGCATCACGTTTCACGCATCACGTTTCACGAATCACGTTTCATGAATCACGTTTCACGCATCACGTTTCACGCATCACGAATCACGCATCACGTTTCACGAATCACGAATCACGTTTCACGCATCACGTTTCACGAATCACGCATCATGTTACGCAAAACCATACTGACAATTTTATATATCCTGTTTATCCCCCTGCTGACCGCGTATGCCTGGATGGCCTATTCGGCCGCGTGTACGGGTGAGCGCGAGACTAGGGAACTGACGGACCGGTTGCATGCAAAGCCGAGGGCAAAGACTCTTCTCAAAAAGGCCGGAGAGATTATCACACTGGGGCTTTACAAGGGATACTCTGAGGAGATAGACGCCTTAAACAGCATTTTGATGGCCATTAAACATTCTGAACAGCGCGCCATCCAGGGATCCATCACCTTTTTTCTCATCGCAGGCGTGTTTCTGGTATTCGTTCATCTCTCTTTCGCCAATCGGAGATTCCTTGTCGCGGCCATGCTGATCATCTCCCTGATGGCCCTGATGGTGGGCCTGTTTGCGCCGATCCTGTCAATCGTCACTTACAAAGAGGTTCCTGTTCTCGGGCGGCTCGTCTTTCTGTTTCAATCCAAGGGGATCATCACCACCATTGAGACCCTCTTCACATCAGGCAATGTCATTGTGGCGATTCCCTTGGCCCTGTTCAGTCTCCTCATCCCTTTCCTCAAGACCCTTGTCATGGGGATTGCCCTGTTCGGCCACGCGCGGTCATCTCGGAGCCTTCGCATCATCCGGCACATCGGCAAATGGTCCATGGCGGATGTGTTTGTGGTGACGATGTTGTTGACCTACTTTACGGTCAACAAGGACAAGGCCACACACGCGGAAGTGCAGATTGGCCTCTATTTTTTTCTCGGATATGTGATCTTGTCCATGATTGCGTCCCATATGCTGGCCAAATCAGCTGATTAGGCCCTGCCGCCCGTGCCCCTGCCCATTCCCCGTTGCAGGAACCTCACATGCCCACATGCATGTTCACGCCCATGGGCGACGGGCATGTCCGTACCACGGGCAGGGCCTCCCCAAAAAGCGTTATAATCAGCAAATCAGTGCATCAGTGACCCGTGACCCGTGACTGGTGACAGGACGCGAGGCATAATGATTTAAAGGAAAACAAAACTGGTTCTAACGGGTTTTGTGGTTTCCAACACGGGCTGAGAATGGTGATCCGCGGATGGCCTGTGTGCCGAGGCCCATCAGCGTCCATCCGCGGTTTGTGGGGATTGTTGCGGCAGGCCGTCCCCAGACCGGCTTCCAGGATCGTGACTGTCTGGAGACCCCATGCAACCACAAAATCCGTTAGAATCAGAAACATCCCTTGACACGGTCAAACAAAGATGGTACACACCAACACTGTGGCACCTGAAGCCCACAAAAACAAACTCATAAACTCATTAAACTCACAAACTCTTTAAACTCATTAAACTCACAAACTCATCAAACTCATCAAACTCAAAAACTCATCAAACTCAAAAACTCATCAAACTCATCAAACTCAAAAACTCATCAAACTCAAAAACTCATCAAACTCAAAAAACTCATCAAACTCACAAACTCATCAAACTCAAAAACTCATCAAACTCACAAACTCATCAAACTCACAAACTCATTAAACTGATTTACATTAGGAGCGTCTATGACGTCGCCCGGCGACGACACATGCATGGATGAGGATCCAAGCTGGAGATTCCAGATGGGACAAAGGCGAGATTGTTCGATTCCGGCATGAACATGAACTGGCCTCCCATTGGCGGGATGTTTTTGGAGGGAACAGGGCGGGATCGTCGGAAACTCCGGAAGCCCACCTTGCTTGACATTTCGAGCCTTCCTTGATACCAAAGGGAATGGGGCGAACGAGGGAAAAAAACCCGGTTTCAGTTGAGGGGGTGAAGGTCAAGGGAAAAGAAACCGGGTTTTGGCACTCAGCTTCCTTTTGAGCCTTGAAGGGAGGGGAGACCAGGCTTTCCGCACCACAATTCCACATGGGATCCACGTTTGCCAGTGTTGTCGACGGCTTGAAGCGCAAAAGGGGCTATCGTCACATTCAGGTTGAAAGACAACGAATACTTGAATCGCCGAAACTCGAAAGGCAACGAACCGCCCCTTTTGCACTCCCTTGGTTGGGCTCTTATGAGCGCTCGACGCGAGCAAAGACCCGAAGCAAGGCAACTTTGTTTGACATCCCAAGTTCTTTTTGATACCAAAGGGATTGACGGCAATCCCCTTCTCACCCGCAATCCATGTTGTGGATCAAGGAGATTGGGAGTGGATTCCGGGTCAGATGGCGGGAACCTCGTTTGAAGGGAATGAGGCCTCAAGGATTGCCGGTTCCCGTCATCTGCCCGGAATGACAGGTTCATGTTGGATTTGGAGCATGGGGGATTGACACGATTTGCCTGACATCCCAAATCTCTTTTGACACCAAGGGGAATGGGGCCGAAATGACGAAACCACGGGACTTCTTGCACAGATCATGGGACGACAATCCGTGTCATCCGTGTAATCTGTCTGATCAGCGGTTCAAAATGCCGGACAAAAGTTGTTTGCCAAAAAGCCGGACAAAAAATTTTACCCACATTTGGCAATCAACGCACAAAAAAAGACAACCATCAACATGACGGCAACAAACTCAGAAACACACAAACTCAGAAACACACAAACTCAGAAACACACAAACTCACAAACACACAAACTCACAAACTCAGAAACTCACAAACTCAGAAAC
>JAOZRQ010000290.1 GCA_029940115.1 Desulfobacterales bacterium | reverse complement strand
CAAGTCCCGTAGGGACGACTGAGAATAGCCCGGCAATTCATTGCCGGGGATGACGGATGCCCCGGTTATCAAGTCCCGTAGGGACGACTGAAAACAGCCCGGCAATTCATTGCCGGGGAATGAGGGCGCATCCAATTGCCAGGTCCCGTAGGGACGACTGAAAATAGCCCGGCAATTCATTGCCGGGGATGATGGATGTCCCAATTATCAAGTCCCGTAGGGACGACTGAAAATAGCCCGGCAATTCATTGCCGGCTTGAACACAAGCATATCAGAATGCTAAATTGATCAAATCAAAGGAGAAAATTGACATGAAGAAACACCTATATCTGAAAATAGCAATCCAATCAATTTTTTTGCTTTTTCTTCTCAGCCAGTCGGTATTGGCGCTTACCGTAACCAGTCCTTCAGCATCGGACAACTGGAAAAACGGAGAGGATCGTCTTATTCAATGGACAAATACCTCTGGCTGCCCTGTAAACATCTATCTGTATAATGGCAACACAAGGTCTCTTACCATTGCCCAGAATTATACGTCAGGCAACACCTATAACTGGACTGTTGATCGATTTGCCAGTGCGGGAACCAACTATAGAATTCAGGTTTTTACGCAGTGTGGTTATGGGGATGAATATGGTTATAGTGAGTATTTTGAAATTTCAGGCGGCACGCCATCTGCTGATTTATATTCCGTATCCGGGAGAGTGAGCAGCAACGGCTCCGGATTGTCAGGCGTTGCAGTGACTTTTAACGGGGTTCAGAAGATTACGCTCAGTGATGGCAGCTATGCCTTTTATGATATGGAGGAAGGGACGAGCGGTTACATATCTGCAAGCAAAAGCGGATGTACGCTTTCCGCTTCGATATATGTCCCTCCCATCAGTTTCAATGTCACAGGAAAGGATTTCACAGCGACCTGTGATGATGTGACGACCACCTATTACGCCATATCCGGGCAGACAAGGGAATATGATGGCACACGGGTTCCCTTTGCAACCGTCACATTTTCAGGTTTGTCATCCGTGACAAGCGGCTCAGACGGGTCCTATTATAAGGATGTGCCGGACAGATGGACCGGCACAGTATCCGCTTCAAAATCAGGATACACATTTTCAGGCGAAACCTTCAGCACTCCGGTCACATCAGACAAGCCCGGCACAAACATCTTTGGTGAACCGGATGCTTATCCCTTGTCCGGTCTGTCCGCGTCAGAACGAGTCCGATCAACAAACTGGGATACGGGCTATGCGTATCAGCAACAAGAGCCATGTGATCAGACGGAAAGGTGTGTCGGCGATCCCGTTGAAACTTCAAGCGGGGCACAGATTCTCAAATACACGCTGCTGACTGTCAGAGGGGTGATACCCGTCTCTTTCAGTCTGGCTTACAACTCATTGGTGCTTGACGAGGGAGTGGCAGGCAGGGGATGGGGATTCAACTTCGGATTTGGCGCACACCTGGAACCATTGTCTGACGGTGATGTCAACGTCCGTTGGTCAAGCAACCGTTCCAATCGCTTTAAAGCGGATGCCAACGGACAATTCAGCTCGTCTGAAATTGCCTGCCGATTTGACAAACTAATCAAAAATGCTGACAACAGTTTCACGCTGTCCCGTGAAGACAGAAGCATTTATGAATTCAGTGCCGCAGGTCAACTGACTGAAATACGGAACCCGCGCAACCAGTCTTTAATCTTTGCTTATGACGGAGCCGGGAGACTCAGCCGGATTACCGAACCGGTCTCCGGTGTGTTCCTGAACTATGCCTACAATGCCCAAGGGCTGCTGGAGAGCGTGACCGATCCGCTGAATCGGCAGGTGCGTATGGGCTATGACAGCAATCATGATCTTGTCACCATTACTGATGCGGACGGGCACACCAGCACACACACTTATTATGACAACGGCCAGATCAGGACCGGGATGAATGCGGAAGGAGACCGGCTTTTCAGCAATACCTATGATGACAAGGGGCGTGTGATCACGCAGGATGACGGGATCGCCACCAATCAGCTGATCCGCATGTCGTATGATGAGGAAAGCGAGCCGGGCAGGATCATCACGACTGTCACCAACCGCAACGGGGATACCCGGATATTCACCTACAATGAAGATTCTCAGATGCTCTCCATGAAAGGCGAACTGGGTGAGATGATTGCCATCTATATCTATGACACCAACGGCAAGCGTATCAGCCTCAAAGATGCCAATGCCCATATCACCCGTTTTGGATATGACAGCAACGGCAACATGACATCTGTTACAGATGCGGCTGGCAATGCCACCTATATGAGCTATGATGACAACAGAAATCTGATATGGAGAGAAAACACGCTTGGCAAACGCACCTCTTTTACTTACGATGAGCAGAACAATCTAAAAAGTTCGACGGATCCGCAAAACAATGTTGTTCGTTATACCTACAATGACAACGGACAGACACAAACGATCACCCGTCCGGGCGGAGGCTTTACCACTTACGGATATGAAAACGGTTTCCCTGTCCGCATGACCCACCCGGAAGGCAATATCCGAACAATGGGATATGACGCGGCCGGGCGTCTGATTCGTTCAGCCGATGCGGAAGGCAATGCCCATACCTTCACTTATGATGAATCTTGCGGCGGATCGTGCAGGGCCGAGTCTGTCACCGATCCGTTGGGGAACACCGTCCGCAAGACTTATGACAGCCGGGGGAATCTGCTGACGCTGACCGATGCCAGAGGCAAACTCACCCAATATGCTTATGACGGCAATGGCAGGCTTGTCAGCCGGACAGACGCTTTGAACAATGAAACCCGCTATGAATATGACGGGGAAGACCGCCTTGTCAAAACCACCGATGCCAGGGGGAATACCACGCAAATGGCGTATGACGCCAAAGGCCGTCTGATTCGTGTGACGGATGCTTTGGGCAATACGCGGCAAATGACGTATGATGCAACATATAATGTGCGTACCCGGACGGACGCCTCGGGGAATACCGTGATGTCTCTTGACTATGACGCGCTGGACAATCTTGTCAGCGTCACCGATGCCCTTGAACGTAAGACGACTTCTGAGTACGATGAACTGAGCCGGCTGATCCGAACCACCGATTCCCTGAACCGAACCACCCATTTCAATTATGATGATCTGGATCGGCTGGTATCCGCAATTGATGCATTGAGCGGGAAAAGCGAGCAAGGTTTTGACAAGGACGGCAATCTGACCGGCATCACTGACCCCAACAGTAATCAGACAGGATTCAGTTTTGACAAAAACGGGCGTCTGACTGCCGAGACTTCCACTACGGGGACCAGTGTTCGCCATACTTACAATGCCAAGGATTTGCTTGCCGAGGTCAGAAATGCGCGGGGACAGAATCGTATGTTTGAATATGATGCGGCAGGTCGTCTCACACGCATGACCGATCCTGACGGCGCGGTCTCTTACACTTATGATGCCAACAACAACGTGCTGACGGTCACGGATGAAAGCGGCACGATCACCCGTGAGTACGATGATCTGAACCGGGTGACAACCTACACCGACACCCGGGGGAATACGATCAGGTATGCTTATGATGAGGTCGGAAACCTGACTGCCCTGACCTATCCTGATGGCGGACAGGTGACTTATGCTTATGATGCCCTTGACCGTCTGATTACTGTCACGGTGTGTGAGGCAGAAAAAACGCACTACGGATATGATGAGAACAGCCGGCTGATCCGCATGGAGCGTCCGAACGGAACGGTGATGACCCGGACTTATGACAAAGCAGGTCAGCTTATTCAGCAGAAAGATGTGACATCCAAAGGTGAGATCATTGTCCAATACGATTTTACTTATGACGCAGCAGGGAACATCACAGAGGAGAGCGTCATTCCCAAACCCGAACCCTTCCCGTTCACGCGGGTCAGCATGACTTACGGGGATGCCAATCGGCTGGCGACTTATAATGGTGAGTCCGTGACGCATGATGCTGACGGTAACATGACCCGGGGCCCGTTAAACGGGAGTATGGCGGATTTTGAGTTTGACTCCCGCAACCGGCTTGTCAGAGCGGGAACGACCACTTATGCCTATAACGCCGAAAATCATCGCATTGCCATGACGGAGAACGGCAAAAAGACCCGCTATATCGTCAATCCCAATGCGTCTCTGAGTCAGGTGTTGGCCAGAATTGAGGCGGATGGTACGCATACCTTTTATGTTTATGGTTTGGGGCTGATTGCCAAGCGGCAGGGATATTCTTATCTGAATTATCACTTTGACCTGAGAGGCAGCACTGTTGCCATAACAGATGAATCGGGCCATATCATTGATCGCTTTCAATATGCGCCTTATGGCGGATTGGTTAATCATACTGGCTCAACAAGTACGCCATTTTTGTATAATGGGCGTGATGGGGTGATGACTGATGGCAATAGTTTGTATTACATGCGGGCAAGATATTATAATCCTAAACCGAGGCGATTTGTGAATCAAGATTTGTTGTTGGGAGATGTTAATAAAGGACAAACCCTTAATCGTTATATGTATGTAACAGGCTCCCCAGTCATTTATACAGACCCTTTTGGGTTGCGTCATATATATTCATCATATGCAAACCCTTATGTGGTTAATGATTACTCCTCATATAGCAAATATGGACCTATCGTTTATGGTTATTTTGGTAGTTATCCAAGGGGAAATTTGCAGGAAATTGGTGTCGATCAAAATGATGCACAGATTATAGTAAAATATGAGTATGGTAGTGCAAGATACCCTGTAGCTGTTAGTGGCGAGACAGGAGTAAATAATATTGCTTCAGGATATGTGGTGAATACGCACTTGGGAGCCATAGGTCCATATGAGGAATATCCAGAGAGTTGGCAAGATGACAATAACAATCCATTTGGGCCTGCAATGATAGAGTTAAATGACACGATGGGTGGACGCCATATTCATGGGACCAATGGACCTGAGGATGGAGGGATAAACTATATTGGTGGAGAGCCAATATATTCTCGAAAATTTACACTTGGTTGTGCAAGAAATATAAATGAAGTTATATACGATTTGAAATTTGATGTTGATGAAACTCTAAAAAACGGGATACAGATTCCTGTTTCTTTCTATTAAACACTCGTCAGTCATAAGTTTTTCTAACATCCTGAAATCATTGACACTCGAAAACCAGGCACCAGGCATAAAATGTCAGGTTCCAATGATTTCAGAGAGTTGCGATAAAATTCTTCAGGATTTTCAGAGAACTTATGACTCACGAGATTAAACAGGAAGGAAGCCGGATAGGGTGCATTCCCAATTCCCAAAGTGTAGATCAGAAGCATCAGATTCCCCAAAACAAATGACATAGTGGCAAAATTAGCCAAAATGCCGGTGTCTGAGGCCGCTTTTTTCAGTTTTTGGGCAGGTGATTTCTTTTTCATCTGCACTTTGGGAATGCACCTAGCTGGAACATTATGATTGAAAATCAGACGAATTTTCAGAAAGGATATATATGAAAAGAAATATGCCTAAAAGCTTAGTTTTGTCAGCATTTTTGTTTTTTATCACAATCCTCCTCACGCCTGTAGTCCACGCGGTCGTTTACACCTACGACGAATTAAACCGCTTGAAAGAGGCGGATTACGAAAACGGTCAATCTCTCCAATACCAGTATGATGCCAGCGGCAACCTTATCGGCATCATCCTTGTAACGAGTACACCAGATGACCCAACAACAATAACCCAGCAAATCACCCTCAGCCCCGGCTGGAACCTGATATCCTTTTGTCTAAACCCGGAGGATATGACACCTGAAGCCCTTTTTCAGTCGGTATCTTCCGACCTTGTTAAAGTAAAGGACATTCATAAAAGCTATGATCCGAACATCCCCTCTCATCTGAATAACCTGACAGAATTGGAGAACGGCGGAGGATACTGGGTCAATCTGAATCAGGCCATCACCTTAAACGTGAGCGGACCCCCGATTGATGCCCCGTCAGCCGCAATTCAGTTGAAAGAAGGATGGAATCTTGTCGCTTATCTTTGCCAAGAGGCGAAGCCTGTGGAGGAGGCTCTGGCCGGTATCATGTCCGTATTGGTGAAAGTGAAGAGCATCCATAAAAGCTATGACCCGAACATCCCATCTCACCTGAACAACCTGACCGAGCTTAAACCCGGTTCAGGGTATTGGATAAAAGTCTCTTCGGATACCATCTTAACATACAGCAACAACTGATAAATTCTAAGAGATATGCCATTTTTCCGAAGAAATGGCATATCCGAAACAAGGAGAAATCTGTTATGAAAAAATCCGTGTTTTCTGAGAAAAACGCAAAGCCTGATCAACAGTTCGTTTCAGGCGGTACAAACAGGCTGCTGAAAATTGCGGCAACGGTCGTCTTTCTGTTTTTTCTGTTTATCCCGAACACTTGGGGAGGATGCCTGAACGTGACCAACCCAACCTCAAGCAGCAGGTGGAAAAGCACCGAAACATACACCATCAGATGGAACACCACCAGCACCCAGCAGACGGTGAACATCAACCTGAATATCGGAAGCAGCCGCAAGGCATCAGTGGCGAAGAATGTGCCGAACAGTGGGGAATATGTGTGGACGATTCCGGAAAATACGCTTATCAACAAAAACGATGAGAGAAATGATTACATCATATCAATCACCACACCCGATTGTTTCGGAGACAGTGCGGATTTCGGAATATATTTTCCAGTGCCCGCAACGCCGCAAAACTTCACCGCAACCGCCGAATCGAGTACCAGCATCAAACTTACCTGGTATAACGTATATGGCGCAACCGGATTTGAGGTTTATGATTGTATTGAAAATCGTACCGTAATCTCTTTTGATGAGTGGTTTTATACCATAGCCACGGTAAGGGATTTAAGCCCCGGCACATATCACAGCTACAAGATGAGAGCGACAAGCTCATCAGGCGCATCTGCCTATACATCTTGTCAGGAGGCCACAACGCTGCAAGACACCCCGTCAGCACCGACAGGATTCTCAGCAGCCGCTCAGTCAGATTCGAGCATATTGCTCTCATGGGACAGCGTAAGCAGCGCGACAAGTTATGATGTCCATGCCTGCGATGGTTCTCTCATAACAAATACGTCTCAGACAAGCTGGACCGTATCCGACCTTGCCCCCGGCACATCTTACAGCTACAAGGTCAGCGCAAAAAATTCATCAGGCAGTTCGGATTTCACTTCCTGTCAGAACGCCACCACCCATGAGGATTTGGCCGCCGACTTTACAGCAAATGTAACATCAGTCACCGCAGGCGCAGGCGTTACTTTCACAGATCAGTCAAAAGGCAGTCCGACTTCCTGGTCCTGGTCATTTGGCGACGGAGACACATCAACTCAGCCAAATCCGACACATACCTACAATACCGCCGGAACATACACGGTCTCCCTAGCCGCAGGCAATACCGGCGGTTCAGACACCAAAACCAAGACAAATTACATCACTGTAACCTGTTCAGCCCCGACGGCTGACTTTAACGGCAACCCGACCTCCGGCAACTTCCCTCTGACCGTTCAGTTCAGCGATCAATCCTCTCCGGGTTCGGACGCTTCGATGAATACCTATCAGTGGGACTTTGGCGACGGCGAAACCGGCTCCGGAAGCACACCGAGCCATACCTATCATTCTGCGAACACATATACCGTCAGTCTGACGGTGACAAACTCTTGCGGAAATCAGGCAACAGAGACCAAAACAGATTACATCCGCATCACAGCAGCCTGTCCCTCCCCAACCGCGGACTTTAGCGGCAGTCCGACTTCCGGTGATTCTCCCCTGACGGTCCAGTTTGACGACCTCTCCTCACCCGGTTCAGGTGTTTCAATTGACAGTTGGGAATGGAATTTCGGCGACGGACAAACCGATTCCGTCGCCAATTCGACGCATACATTTGAGTCTGACGGCACATATACCGTGAGTCTGACCGTGACGAACGCCTGCGGGGAACAGGATACCAAAACAATATCCGATTATATCACAATATCGGAAATAGCCTGTGTCCCGGACTGGACACCTGTGGTTTACACAAACAGCACAACAGCTTACGGAATTGTGACAATTAACGGCGAACCAGCTTCTGCCGGCGATTTCATAGGCGCATTTGTTGATAATGAATGCCGTGGGGCAAGTGAAGTCGTTATTTATGAAAATGTTGCTTATGCAACACTGAATATTCAAGGCACGTCAGTGGAAACGGCAGCGTTCAGAGTGTGGGATGCAAGTGATTGCGCCGCTCGCAGTGTGAGCTATTCCGCAGAAACAAATCCGGGCGGTGACATCGGCTACCCGCCGGATTACCTTCCCATTGAAGCGGGTTCGCTGTATCCCGGGGATATTGATCACAGCGGGACAATTGACCTGCGGGACGCCATACTCGCGTTAAAGATAACAGCAGGAATATATCCGGATGAGATGTTCCTTGATGCCGATATAAGCGGAGATGGAAAAATAGGGTTGCAGGAAGCGATTTATATGTTGCGGGTAGCTGCCAAGTAAAGTGATTTTTGCCCGGCAATGAATTGCCGGGACTTCGGCGAGAGCTCAGTCGAACGCTGTTCTCAG
>JAOZRQ010000289.1 GCA_029940115.1 Desulfobacterales bacterium | reverse complement strand
ACTTTTCCCATCCGAAAAGTGCAAACTACTTTTCATATGAAATGAAGGATGCCAAACTTAGGGAGTTCACAAGAAATAAACCACCCATTTCAGAGAAAAAATGCCCTGTTTTCAGGCAGTAGAGATGCGAAAGCGGGTAGATTACCTCTTGGAAGTTCCCTTAGTTTCTTTGTTGGAACAATTCTCAACTTTCGGCACTCTCCTCTTCTTCGAGAATGACCAAGTGCCCCTTGCCGTCCAAGGTCAAGAGGTCAATGTCCGCCACACACCTGACCGGCACATAGTTGAGGGTCAGGGTGCCCTCGAGATGGACCGTTCCCGTGCCGTTCTCAAAGTCGGCATCCTCATGCCTTGAGGCCGATGTGTCAAGCCTGCACCCGAGGTCGGTTCCCCCCTTTGTCTCGGTGAACTTGATATGCACATACTCCCTTCCGATCTCCTCCCCAACCTTCTTGGCTGAAGGATTCGGCCCCCCGGCCGTGACCGCATGCTCTCCCTTGGAAAGCCGTTCCACAAGTTCGTTCATTCTGTTTCCTCCTGTGTAAATCAATTAAAGACAGGGTTAAGGGTTAAGGGTTAATAAGGGTTGAGGGTTGAAGGTTGAGGGTTGCTGTGGGGTTCGGGTGTGTTTGTTGCCGTCATGTTGGTGTTTGTCCTTTTCTTTGTGTTGGTTGCTGAATGTGGGTGAAACTTTTGTCCGGCATTTTGAACCGCGGATTGGACAGATTACACGGATGACGCGGATTGTCGTCCCATGATTTGTGCAAGGGGGCCCATTGTCTGAACCGGGATTCGTGGGATTGAAGGATTGCCATGATCTTGTCCCGTCAAGCGTTTGTGGGAGCTCAACAAAGGGAGTGCAAAAATGGCGGTTTCATTGCCTTTTGGCCTTCGGTGGTTCAATATCCGTTGTCTTTCAACCCAATACACTGAGCAGCCTTTTTTGCGCCCCCAAAACCCTTTGGTATCAAGAAAAACTCAAAATGTCAAACAAGGTGTCGTCTTCTGGAAAAAAAGTTGTTGACATCCACAAGTCCTCGTGGTCTGTGTACAGGACAAAAAATGCTGATGTGCTGACATCACTGAATTGGGCATTTCAGATGAAAGCATCTGAACATCCGGCATTGAAGGCTTCCCAAAAAATTTGAGTTTTTTTGTCCTGTACACAGCCTCGTGGTACAGGCATCCTCGTCGGCGGGTCGAGCGGCATCTTTATCAATCAGCCCAGAGTTGCAAATGGGAGTGTCCGCCTTCGGGGGCCACCGACATGCGAGACATGCCAGTGCCGACATCTAATCGCAGGTGCCTCATGGCCACATCATACCCCAAGGACTCGCCATAGGTGAGTGCAGAGTCTTGGTGATTGACATGTCACGCCTAGCGTGATGCCAACTGCCGATTTCCCCATGCCCGAATTTTCATCTATGCATATCTCGTCGGCGAGGGCCAGGTCAACTCATTTTTCATGACGCGTCAGTTTCCGGATTGGCTGGTGGGACCGGATTGTCATACACCGGGATTTCAAATGCCAAGTCCTCCTCACAGAAGCGACTCCATTCCGGTGTCACCTCGTCGAAAAGGATGTTCTCATCCTTGTAGATGTCGTCGGTGACGACATGATTCTCCTGAAGATAGACAATCGAGTCGTCGGTGAGGGTGCGGGGGGCATCCGGGTCACCGCCGTTGCCGGCCTTTTCCAGTTCCTTCTTGTCCAACGGGCGGGCGTTTTCCGCCTTTTCGGACCAGTCGTCGAATGCCCGCATCTGCTTCAGTAGGTACGCCTTGCAGTATCTTCCCTTTTCTGCCATAATTTTTTCTCCCATTGCCCAAAGAAACCAAGTTTTTTGAAAAAACTTGGTTCTTCTCTTGGATTCGCTGATATCGGAAACCAAGTCTTCTGAAACCCGGTTCCTGAAATGCTACGCCGCCTCAGCCTCCTTGCGGGATTCCTCCTCCTGCTTCCGGCGCTCATCTTCCGCCATCTTCTTCTGGAGGCTCAGGGGCCGCATGTCCGTCCACACCTCCTTGACGAACCCCAGACAATCCGGCTTCAGGCCGGTCTTGCCCACCGATTTCCAGCCGAGGGGCATTTCCCGGTCCGAGGGCCAGATGGAATACTGTTCCTCATGGTTTATCACAACATCGTAGATGGTTTTGTCCTCCTCCTCATCTCTGTACATGCGCTTCTCCTCCTTGATTTTTTCATTGAATGTAATCAATCCCTGCCCCGTGCCCCGGTATCCGGCATGGCAGTCCACTTGTTTTCAAATTTTCCCTGATTCCAAATGATTTTCAAAAACCGAGGTGATCCCCTCAATCATCTCCTTTTTCCAGAGGATTTCAAGGCTCTCCCGGCTGGCGATCAGGCATCCTTCAGACTCGACAGAACCTGAGATTTCCAAGGTGTCAATGATTCTGAGGCTGTTCTTCCGCAGGGTGTTGCCCGTCTCGGTGTTCTCCACGATCATGTCGCAGTCTTCCGGAATCAGGGACTCGGTGGCTCCATAAGTCATGATGACGCGGTAAGGGTAGAGATTGTTCCTCTGGGCGTATGCGTCCGCAAGATGGACGTATTCCGAGGCGATTCTCAGATGTTCCCATCTGGAGTGGGATCGGAACGACTTGATGAAGTCGGACAGACTCTCCCCCTCATCCTCATGTGCGGCTGCCACGATTCTCACCTTGCCGAACCCGAGGCGCAACGCCTCGACCACCGGACTTTTGGGGAAACGTTGCCGGTGCTCCGCGAGCCAGTCTGTGCCGGAGATGGCGATGTCAAAGTTGGCGTTCGCCACATGGGTGGGCATGTCTTGGGGACGGATCACCTTCGCGGCGACCCGCTCCGGCGTTTTGATCATCCTTGCGCCCTCCGTTTCAAGCCTCATCGCCGGCCGGCGATTTAACGCCGATTTCTCATAGCCTTCAAAGCCGACACCCGCCCCCTTTATAAAAGGAAGGACGTGGGCCATCAAATGCCCGTCCGGCAAAGCCATGTTCAGTTTGTCTGGTATTCCTGCCATTTTTTTGTCAATTTTTTGTCACTTCGTTGCTGAAAGTATCCCAACATCCATGTCAGCCTTCATACCAATGTCAGAAAAGCATGTCAAGAAAAACTTTCATTATGAAGACGGGGGCACTGAATATTTACCTTTTCCAAGTCCATGCGAATCGCCTCCCGGACAGCTTTCTGCATCCCCTTCCCTTCATCCTTCCCCCTCATCCTTCATCCTTCCCCCCTCATCCTTCATCCTTCCCCTCATCCTTCCCCTCATCCTTCCCCCCTCATCCCTCATCCCTCATCCCTCATCCTTTCCCTTCATCTTTTTGGAAAAGCGCACCCCTGCGGCCACAAGGTCCCGCACTTCTCCGAGCAATTCCTCCCGGGTGTGTGCGTCTTTTTCAAGGATAGCCTGCACATACCCGTTCAGTCGCAGACGGTCTTCGTCGGTGATGTCTTTGGAGGTGATGACAACAATGGGGATGGATCGCCACGCCTCGTTGTTTCGGAGTTCGCTGACAAACTGGAACCCGTCCATTTCGGGCATCATCAAATCCAGGAGGATCAGGTCCGGTTTTTCCACGGCGATTCGCTCCAGAGCCACCCGACCGTTCTCGGCCTCGCTCACGGCCCATCCCTCCTTTTCCATCATCCGGCCCAGCATCTCCCGGGTGGCCGCGTAGTCCTCCGCCACCAGCACCCGAAAGGGCGGGTCCCCCCGTCGGTACTTCTTCAGAATGGCCGCTAGGCGGTTCCGATCCACAGGCTTGGTCATATAGTCAGACGCGCCCAAGGCATACCCCATATTCTTCTCGTCCATGATGGTCAGCATGATCACCGGAATGTCGGCCAGTTCCGGATCCGCCTTGAGCCGGGTCAGAACCGCCCACCCGTCCATGCCGGGCATCATCACATCAAGGGTGATCGCGTCGGGCCTCATCTCCCTCGCGATCCGCAATCCCTCCTCTCCGCCGGATGCGGTCTCCACATGAAACGCCTCCTTGTCGAGAAATCGCTTCATCATATCCCGCACAGTCGGGTCATCATCAATGATTAGGACCGTATGGGCCTCTTCCGAAACCCGCTGAGAGGCATGAGGCTCAACCTTGGGGGCTCCCCTCTGTTGGCCAACCTTCTCAGGAATCCAGAAGGTGAAGCGGGTTCCCTTGCCGTGCTCACTCTCCACGCTGATGTCTCCCCCCATCATTTCGCAGAATCGCTTGGTGATGAGCAGCCCCAGGCCGGTGCCGCCGAAATCCCGACTGGTGGACGCGTCCGCCTGGGAGAACGCCTGAAACAGCCTTCCCATCTGCTCAGGCGTCATGCCGATGCCGGTGTCCCTCACGGTGAAGAGAAACCAGGGCCTCAGTTCCTCTTTCGGATTCGCGGCCGCGTTCAATGTGAGCAACCCTTCCCCTGTGACCCCAATACCCGGTTCGTCCGCGGTCACGGAGAGAAATTCGCTGGTCTCTCCCTCACGGGCCGGCAGGGCGTCCGGAGAGGCCGGCGATTCGAGCATCTCCTTCGTGACACTCAGGGTGATGCTCCCCTGTTTGGCGAATTTGCACGCGTTGCTCAACAGATTGAACAGGGCCTGCCGGATTTTGGTGAGATCCGCGACCATTTCTCCGAGACCATCTGCACAATGAATCTCCAGGGTGTTCGCGTTCTTCTCCAGCAATGGCTGAATCGTGCTGGCCACATCACGGACAAGGGTCGAAACGTGAAATGATTCGAGGTGGAGTTCCATCTTGCCGGCCTCGATCTTGGAGAGATCGAGGATATCATTGATCAGCGCGAGAAGATGGTGTCCTGCCGAGTGAATCTTCTTCAGGTCAGGAACCGCGTCCTCCAAGAGCGCCTCATCCCCCATATCCTCCGCATCCTCCACCAGCATCTCACTGTAGCCGATGATCGCGTTCAGGGGGGTACGCAGCTCGTGGCTCATCTTGGCCAGGAAATCGCTCTTGGCGCGGTTCGCGTCTTCGGCCTCCTCCTTGGCCTGTTCCAATTCCTTCTGGGCCTCTCTCCGCTCGGTGGTGTCCCGCCAGTTGATGATGATTTCAGCCTCAGGCGTCGGCTTCTTGGCGATGCATTCAAAGGTCCGCCATGAGCCGTCCTTATGGCGAAAACGGAACTCCACGCTTCGGATGATGCCCGGATTCCGCACGACTTCCTCAAATATCTTTTTCACCTCCGGCAGATCGTCCAAATGAACGAATTCGGACAATCGCCTGCTGGCAGAGATCTCTTCCGATTCGTATCCCATCATCCGCTTCACCGAAGGACTCTCGTAGCAGATCATTCCCTCATCGTTTAACGTGGTGATGACATCCGACGCGTTCTCGATGAGGGACCGAAAATGCTCCTCCTTTCGTTTCAGGTCGGTCAGGGTTTCCCGCAACCGGTCCGTCATCCGGTTGAACGCGTCTGCCAGCGCGCCGAGCTCGTCCTTTCTGGAGACGGAAATCGGACTCAGTTCCCCCTGCCTGATCCGATCCGCGCCGGCGGTGAGCAGACGCAGGGGTTCGACGAGCTTGCGGGTCAGAATCGTCAGGGTCAGGGCCACCACAAGCAGACCGAGGAGTGACAGAAGGATGAAATAGTATCTGATCCGGATGAAGGATCCATAGACCTCCTCTTCGGGGTTGACCGCGAATACATACCAGTCCCAAGGTTGGAAGTGGGCGTACATCACCAAGTGTTTCACGCCCTGGAACATTCCCCTGAAGTCTCCTTTCTTCTCTGTCATCCCCGAAGCGTCGGAGAGCGGGAAGATCAGCGCGGAGATCATGGATGTCAAGGCCGAGAGCGTGGAACCCGGACCGCGATCCCGGGTGCGGATGATGTGTTGAAACCATTCTTTTTGACCATAGTCGGCACCTGTCAGGGAAGCGTCCTGGTGCGCCACCATTTTTCCCTCGGCATTGATGATGAACACATATCCCGCGTCTCCGACTGACACAGATGTCATCACCTCAAGCGTATCCTCTCTGACGGCCCGCTTGACCGCTTCCGAGTCCTCCATGCCAAGGCTGATGATCATCTCCTTATGGTCGGTGGCGACTTTCATCACCTCATCCAGACGGCTCTCCAGCCAAGTTTTTCCCAGACCGG
This sequence comes from Desulfobacterales bacterium, assembly GCA_029940115.1. Taxonomy (GTDB): domain Bacteria; phylum Desulfobacterota; class Desulfobacteria; order Desulfobacterales; family 4be13; genus JAOZRQ01. Next base: position 2,477 of record JAOZRQ010000289.1, on the reverse strand, counting down.
TGAGCGCGTTGTGGGAAAAGAAATAGATCACCGCCGCGGCAAGCGTCAGGCATGCAAAGACAAAGGGCAGTGTGACGCATAGGATTTTTCTGTGGATTTTCATTCTGACCTCTTATCTGTCACTCAATGCGGCATCCTTGCATTTGTCAGTTCACACTTTGTTGTGGGACGATTTTGCAAATCGTTCCGAACGACTTGCAAGGTCGTTCCACAAGTTGGAAAAGGTGCAGACCACTTTTTGGCTTTGATGAAGGATGCCCTCGATGGGATTCGTTTATTCTCCCATGTAAATCAGTTTAAAGAGTTTTTGAGTTTAATGAGTTTATGAGTTGTTTCTGTAGGGTTCGGGTTTGTTTGTTTCCGCCATGTTGGTGCCTGCCATTTTTTGTGTCGGTTGTCGGATGTGGCGAAAACTTTTGTCCGGCTTTTTGGCAAAGAACTTTTGTCCCGCATGTTTGAACCGCGGATTGGACAGATTACGCGGATGACACGGATTGTCGTCCCATGAACTGTGCAAGGGGGCCCGTGGTTTCGTCGTTTCGGCCCTCCATTGTCTGAACCGGGATTTGTGGGATTGGGGGATGACCGGGATTGGTTGTGCATTCCCTTTGGTATCAATAAAAACTTGGGATGCCAAACAAAGTGGGCGTAACCCGGCTTCTTCCTTTGACCCTCATTCCCTTTAACCTGAAGCCGGGTTTTTTTCCTGCGGTCCGCCAATCCCTTTGGTATCAATAAAAACTTGAAATGTCAAACAAAGTGCCGTTTTTTGAAAAGAAGGTTGTTGACATTCGATGTCCCTCATGGTGCAGGCATCCTGTCGGCAGGTCGGGCGGCATTTTTCAGTCAGCCTCTGAGCTGCAAATGGAGTGTCCGCCTTCGGGGGCATCGACATGCGAATCATGCCGGTGCCTGCATTGGCGGGCCGGAGCTGCAATGGGAGAATACTTTTTGCTCCGACACCAAAGCGCCAAAACCCGGTTTCTTTATCCTTTTACCTTCACCGAAACCGGATTTTTTCCCCTCATCTGCTTTGGGTCCTCGGATCCAAGACACGAAGAATGTCGCATGACTTCCCGACTCCTCCTCACCGGAAAAAGCCGGGTTTCTTTCCCAATCACCAAAAATCAAGATTACCATATTCACAAAAAAATGCACGCTTTTTCTGTGTACAGGACAAAAAAAAATCGGGAATGGGCGAGAAACCCGGCTTTTTCCCAAACGGGCCGACTCAGTTTGCAGTTCCGCCTTTAGGCGGTGTGGCACCGCCTAAAGCATGCCCTCGACGTCTTCTATCGGAGGCGGAACTACAGACTGACAAATATCTGCTTGACAGGTTTCCTGAAATCTGTCAGAAAGATCATATGTTCAGGTTCATGTTCGAGCCGGACCGAGGGGCTGACGCGTCCGGGCCAAGCCGGATTGGCAGATCCTCCAAGATGTGGGCCCGTGCCTGGGCCACGACTGGAACACTTGTGGAGAGAGATGAGTAACTTACTCAAGTTTCGCACCCAAATTTTCATGTAAATACAGATGGTCAAGTCAATTCTTGGTCCGTCTGATTCAATCTTTGCTCATGATGGGGTGCAACTGTCTGATTTCACATTGCCCAAAAAGTGGGTTTTCGAGGTCGACCATCTCCTGAAACCCTTGAAAAATGGGCTCACATAGGGGTGCGAAACTTGAGTAACTTATAAGCAGACTGAGGGATGACATGAAGTTCAGCGACTTTAAGAGTGTTGAGGACGTCCAGAAACGCTATCCGATTGAAACCCGGAAGGCGGAATTCATACCTGACGCCGAGGTGGCTCCGCCTCAGTGGTTTCTGGACGACCTCCGTTTTTCATTGAGCAAACAGGCCAATGTCGAGAGCGAAATGTTTTTTCGGGAATATTTCATTGCTCCATTCATGCGTGAGACTTGGAAACGGCATCCCACACTGAAACTCTGGGTGAATCGGAAATTGGCATACAATGACGAACTGACTGGTGAGCCGGATTACTTTGTCTCGGCCCCGCCATCAGGTGCCACCACTGATCCGGTGGGCCTCCCCTTGCTGGCCGTGGCAGAGGCGAAACAGGAGGACTTCATCGCCGGGTGGGGGCAATGTCTCGCGGGAATGATCGCCTGCCAGAAGTTGAATGGGACCCCGGACGTTGTCATCCACGGAATCGTGTCAACCGGCCTGGTGTGGGAATTCGGGCGATTGCAGGGGACGATCTTCACCACAGATCTCTTCTCCTTTTCGATTCGGAAGGCATCCGCTGTCTTGGGGGCATTGGATTATCTGTTCGGAGAATGTGAAAGAATGGCTCAACCATGTGACAAGGGGGAAAAACCGTGAATCCTTGTTTTTCCTGCCACTCCCGCGAAGGCAAATCGTTCGGGACGATTTGCAAAATCGTCCTACAGTATCCGCCACAGGGCGCATTTGCAAGTTGGGGGAATTGTCCCGGAGGGACTTGTGAGAACAGCCC
>JAOZRQ010000024.1:25964-27022 GCA_029940115.1 Desulfobacterales bacterium | reverse complement strand
ACGTTTCACGCCTCACGTTTCACGCCTCACGTTTCACGCCTCACGTTTCACGCATTGGGTTTCAGGTTACTCAGCTGGTTCTGACGGCGTTGATGTTGCCTCTGCCGGCTTTGGCTCAAGGGATGCCTTCAGATTCTTCACCACGTCAATCTTGCCCTTTATCAACTCGGTCTGATTTCCTTCGGTTGATATGTTGAGCAGATCCGCCTTTTCAAGCAACGCGGCCTTTTCCAAATATTTCAGGGCCTTTTCAAACCCCTCTGCGGTTCCCTTGGCGGTCATGATATCCGCCTTGTTCATCAGAACGATCACGTCAAGCTTCTTCAGGCGGCCGTAGGCTTTACGGATCGTACCCTTGGTCCCGTAGGAAATGGCCGTGTTCAGATATGCCCTGCTTGCCTGATAGTCAGGAACACTTGGTGCTTCCAAAAGTGCGTCGGCTTTCTGAACATAATAATCAAATGCAAACGGATAGATTTCTTCTCTCGTGTAAACCGATTGGATGGACTTCGGGACCTGGATCCCAGGCAGGGCGATGAGAAGCTCCTCATCAAGGGGAGCAAAACTCCCCTGCCAGATCTCAACACCATTGCCCGCAGGTTTGAGATAATACTTGGACGCGTTGGAAAAACTGACGCCCAGAATGATGACGACCAGAATGACAAGGCCGACGGCAGAATACTTCATGGTTGTATCCATAGGCTCAACTCCTTTCTTGATCGGTAAGTCAGTTACCTTTTCTTTTTTCGCCTGCTCTGTCACAGGCGAGGTATGGGCTGGCTCCTCCTTTTTAAGTTTAAGCTTTCTGATTTTCACTTCTTCCAGTTTGACAACCTTTTTGGCTGTGTCCTGGATATCCTCAAGTTCCCCATCCGCTTCAGCAACCCCTTTCATGGGTGCTGAAGATTTTGGCGCGTCCGCTTCAGCAACCCCTTTTGCAGGTTTGGACGCGTCTTGAGAAACGGCCCGTTTCGCCTTCTTTTCAAGCAACGGCTCCTTTTCGACCGCTTCGGCTTCTTCTGGGAACGCGCTGAAATGAAAGACTCTGGAGAGGATTT
>JAOZRQ010000024.1:5542-25864 GCA_029940115.1 Desulfobacterales bacterium | reverse complement strand
CCCTGAACGCTGTGGCCCTCCCCGCATCCTCCGAAAACGCCGGCGCGGAGAAGCCCTTCAGATAGGCCTCGTCCGGGGCCGGGCTGAAAGGCGTCTCCGGCTGCCAGTGGCCAAACTCCTTTCGGACCAACTCCGCCAGCGAGACCGGGTTCTCAGGGAACGCGCTGAAATGAAAGACTCTGGAGAGGATTTCCCTGAACGCTGTGGCCCTCCCCGCATCCTCCGAAAACGCCGGCGCGGAGAAGCCTCTCAGGTAGCCCTCATCGGGGGCCGGCTGGAAAGGCGTCTCCGGCTGCCAGTGGCCAAACTTTTTCAGGACCAGCTCCGCCATTGATACCGGCTTCTTTTTTTCCCCAGTGCGCGGCCTTGTTGTCGGTTTGGCCTTTGCAACGCCTTTGGCTTTTGCAGTCGCCTTCTTTTTGGGTGTGCTTTTCTTTTTGGCTGAACTTTTTTTCGCCATAAGAATTCCCTCTGAAAAGTTACGCCATGTGCATGAGGTGAGCCTTGGCTCTCACTCACATCCTCTTGGGGACATGGAAAATACCAAACTGCCGTTTATGAAACGGCGCTCTTTGATGAAAAAATCATCCTGCAATCAAGAGCGGCATATTTGGAAGTTCTGTTTCCCTCACCAATCTGTACATCACATGGGATGAAGATCAAATCACATTCTTCCCCCTTTGCTTGATTCTGTCATTCCTGCAAATCTCCATGGCCCAAGTCACCATCAGAGACCGAAAGTATCGGGCTATCCTCCCGCGCAAGCAAGGGGTCATTAAGCCAAACGCTGAGACACCAAGAAACCCGGTTTCTGAGTGGATGGGGCGGTCCTCCTTCGATGAGACGATGCTGGGAGAGAAACCGGGTTTCCTCAACTTGATGGCAGTGAAGCGAGGGGTAGGATTGAGCCCCTTGGGAATACTGTCTTGACCCCATTGACTTTCCTTTTGAAAATATTGAAGAATGAAAGTTGCGGTTGTCAGTTGTCGGTTATCAGTCTTGATAAGGCAAAGAAAGCCTGACTTTTCACACAGTGCCCCTGAAGGTGAAACCAGTTTTTTTTGGATCGACTGAGAAACGGCGACCAAACAACTTGCCCATTTCATCTGTCGCCTGCCAATGCGGGCGCACGGTCTGTTCATCCAAATGGGAAAGTTGTTTGGACCCGATTCCTGAGCCTGACCTTTCATGCTTCGTTGTGCCTGCCGGCATGGTAGTTCGCAGGAATGACAAAGTTGTCAGGGAACCACCTATTTTCGTATCCACCTGCCTCGCCCTGTCTATCACAGGGCGGCAGGACGGGTGGCCTTATTGACAATTCAACTTCATATTTTTGTGCAGGACAAAAAAATGAGCGAGCAAACAAACCCGGCTTTTTTTCTGTCGGGAGAAGCCGGCCGTTCAGAAAAAAGCCGGGTTTCTTGCCCCATTCCACATTTTTTGTCCTGTACACAGACTTTATATATAAAATCAAATTGCTTTTGTAAACATTTTTTTGCCAATTATGAAACTTGTCAGTAAGAAACCCTTCAGGCGGTCTCACACCGCCTGAAGGCGGAACTACAAACTGAACCCATAAATGCAAGGATGCTTTTTTTTGGACAATAGATCATGCTCACTTTTTTCAAAAATTATTTCAAGCTTCCCAGTCCAAGGACGTTTCCCTTGAAAGCGTCCAAAATGACGTTCTCCCTGAACAGATTGATCAGAGGGGTGGACAATATCCGATATGATGTTCATCTGAGCCCCAATTTCTGCAAGACGGTCTCCAAAATCGTGACGCGGGTCCTCGCGGCTCACACCCAATCCGAAGAGAGCCTGAATCTGGGCAAGACCGGCAAGACCCCGATGGCGAAGGAGAAGGATGAGTTCAGGTCCCAGTGCCGTGAGATCATGCTGGACGCGATTCACAAGGCAAAGTTGCGGCGGGAGGTGCAGATTGATTATCTGGCCCAGACGGTGATCATCAAAATATTGCTGGAGGAGATCCGGAGCCAGTATGAGAGGCTCATCGTCCATTTCAAAAACATGATACGGGGAAATGAGATGTCAAACCGCCAAGAAGAGGTCATTCAGTTGAAGAGACAGCTCTCTGCAATCTTGGAGAACAGAAAAGGCATCATGCGGAAGGTGGGAGCGGAGCTGTTTCAATGTGTGGCCGAGGTCCAGGAGGGAGAGTTGAAGGAGATGCGGGAATCGAATTTCGGATCGGACGCGATTCTTCCAGATCATATTTTCTCCAACCCGATATTTCATGCGGAAGATCCCACTGATGGGTTTTTCATGATTGAAGAATATGACATCCTGCCAGGCCGTCGGGTTGAGGATCCGGACCGGGTGGACACGGTGATCTCATTTGTCGGAGACCTCCTGATTCAGATTGACATGAAAAGCCTGCCAGAAGAGAGCCGTCTTGGCGAGGAAATCGACCAGGAAGCGGGCCAGGAGACGTCTCAAAAGGCCGGACAGGAGACTCCGGAAGGAGAGGCGCGGGATTGCAAATCAGAGGAATGTCTGGAACATCTGGAGAATGTGGACATTCTGTTCAATCATTTTCGGTCCCAAGAGCAGTGCAACCTCCTCAAAAGGCAGAACGCGACTAGGGAGGATATCTTGGAAATCAGGAATCATGCCAGAAAACAGCGTAAGCTGCTGAGTTTTTTTTACAGGAAATTCAGAAAAAAAGGATTGATGAAGCGGATCATCGCACTCTATGAGATGCAGCCGCTTTACCGGGACTACTGCCCGCCTCTGGTTCCGCGACAGGTCTTGCAGTTCCTGATCCTGCCCAAGACAAGAAAGGGGATCGCGACCCGGCTGAGGCAGTTGAAACCTTATTATAACCAGTCATTCCCCCTGAGGCCCCTCAGGAAGGTGATAATGAATCTGGAAAAGATTGACATTCGGACCCGGAAAGCCTATCTCCTGCGTTTTCTCAGGGGATTCATTCGATATCACAGGGATTTCCAGAACTTCACCATGCTCAGGGAGGCAATGGACAGCATCCATCTGGCCACAAAGGAAAAGATGATTGACCTCTCCCGGGCCAACAACACCCTGTATGAGTTTCTGCTGCCCCATGAGCGGGAATCTGAGGAGAAACCGGTGATCAGCCATGTCATTCTCAAGGCGGATATCCGAGGATCCACCGATGTGGTTTATCATATGAAGAAGAAGGGGCTGAACCCTGCCACCTATTTCAGTCTGAATTTTTTTGACCCGATAACGGACATATTGTTCGAATATGACGCGAGCAAAGTCTGCATCGAGGGGGACGCGTACATTCTCTCCATCCATGAGCGGGAGGCGAGTCCCGAAGGGTGGTACAGTGTGGCCCGGGCATGTGGGCTTGCCATCAACATGCTGAATGTCATCCGGCGGTGTAATGCCAAAAACAAGAAACACCAGCTCCCCACGCTGGAACTCGGCATCGGGGTCACCTATCGGGACACCGCGCCCACCATTTTCTTTGACGGGAACAACCAGATCATGATCTCGTCAGCCATCAATCTGGCGGATCGGCTGTCGGGATGCTCAAAGCCGCTCCGAAAAAAATTGGCTGAGAACAGGGGAAAGAAAGAGCCTTTCAACCTTCATGTCTTTCAATCCGCATCAGATGAGGAGGTGGCCGCGACCGCGGATGACATCTCCCTCCGGTACAATGTGAACGGCATCGAACTGAGTGACGCGGCCTTTGGAAAGCTGTCCCATGAGATTGATCTGAAAGCGGTGCTGGTGAACATCCAGAAAAAGAGGCACAAATTTCATGCAGGGAAATTTCCCACCGTGAACGACAGATACCAGAGCTTGGTCATCCGGGAGGCAGTGATTCCGAAGGTTGACCCTGAAACCTTGGAGGTTGTCGGGCCGACCCCTCGGAAATATTATGAGGTCTGCACCAATCCGATGCTCTGTGAGCATGTGCGGGAAGCGGTCAGCGGCCCGCTTGCCGCTAACCGCTGAGGTGGCAAATTCCCATTTCAGGCTGTTGAGCCGGGTTTCATCAATCTTTTTTTGTCCCGCACAGTCTGAGAGACAAAAAAATCCTTGCCAATGGATTTCATCCATGTTAAAGAGGCTTTGTTTGTCAATCTGACATGCCATGGGGCAGATGAGCAGGAAGGCAGACGTTGAGTGATGATGAGATGTTGTTTTTGGTCTTTTCTGTAAAGATTGAACACCATTGAGGGCGGCATCCTCAGACGGCTGGTATCTCCCGACTTTTCGACGGGCAGCATGTCCGAATCCTTGTGGAGGCTCCGGGAGAGAGGGTTCCAGTGACATGCCGGAACTGGGTGGGGCCCTTCGGCATTGAGGAATGCAGATGGATCGGACTTTCTGCCATTCCCGAAAAGGTAAGGTTGGGCCGACACCTTATGGCCTGATGATCAATCTCAGAATTGGGATCAGGCTTCCTGTCATGCCGTGAAAATTTGAGCGATGCCCCTATTCGTTGTTTTTTTCTTTTCTTCTATACTTTTGCACTTTTTAGATTTTGGCCCACTGAATTCGTGACAACCTGTTGAATCTGGCCACCTTGGTGCCCGATTTCAAAATCCCAGTATAATCAATGGGTTACAAAAAAGTGCGAAAGTATGGTTTTCTTAAAAAATTGGAGATGAGCTTGACAATCTGTCCATCCTGTATTATTTTTGGATATTGGGTTGCACACAGACAGGGGACTGGTTCAGTTCAATGGGAAATCGTGTAAAATCAGCCTGTTGGGGAGACACGCTAAAAACCTGGCAACCTGCCGTTTTTTCAGCCAAATCCGATGGATTTTCCTGAAAAATCCCATTGAACTGAACCAGTGCCACAGACAGCTAATGGCGAAAAAAGTCAACATGCCGTTTTTTCCCCTTGTGTCCGTCTTTGGAAGGTGACACGATGATCCTCAGATTGTTGGAGTTTGCAACAAAGACAGACGGCAGACTTGTAAAGCTGCCGAGGTCAGGATCAGGCGTCATGTGAAGATAAGAGGCGAGCCAACCCTTACAAAGCGGGAGACCGGGAATGTTTCATGAGGTGGGATGCCCGTGACGATGGAGAAATCGGACACCCTAAAGACAAAGGTATGGGACAGTCAGAAGGGCATATGTCCGATATGCGGAGAAACAATAAGGAATAAGGAGAGAAAAAAATAATGAGCGATGAATTGAAAAATGAAATACTTAAGTTACATACTGATCTATCTCCAGAAATTGGTGAGGATTGTGTGATTATTACTCATCCAAAATTCCATTTTGACAAATCGTTCCCAACCAAGAATCGTAATACAGGAGACGTCATTGATGAGGTGGAGAGATTTCTTGATTTAAGATATATCGAAGGTTATTGTTTCTATTATGAAAATCATATCGAATTTTTGACCACTTTATCTAATTCAGATTTTGTAGATAGTCTCGAAAGATGTAAATTCATTATCGAAAGTGATATTGAGGACGATATAATAACATATGAAATAGGAATGATTTCTGATCAGTTTTTTGAATTCATAGATGGAACTTTGAATTTTGGTTATTTGAAAACGGAATTGATTACATTAAAAATATATAATCTTAATAAGATATTGCAAATAAAGTTTGATGATCAACACTATTTTGAAAAAGCGACAGAAGTCGCTAAAAGTATTATTTTTGAAATTGCGTATAAAACAAATATTTTTCTAAAATTATTAGATATTAGTGATGCAAAAAAGGATGAAGATATTTCTTCAAAGGATTTGTCTGAGTATGTAAAATCACTTGACAAAAAAAATATCCCATTAAGATATGATTCCGATTTGATTCAATATTATTACAGAGCAATTCAAATGGTTCCAAGTGAGTTTCAGTACTTAGCATTTTATCAAGTACTTGAATGCATTTTTGATGAAGTATTCCTAAGTGAAACAATACAAGATTCAAGAAGGATAATGGAATCAAATTGGTTTAACACTAATGATGATAAGAGTATAGAGGAACTTATTAATATATTTGAAAGATATCATAAAGTTAAAAATGATAGAGAAAAGACTAAAATCGTTTTGGAAAAATATTTTAAAGGACGAATTAGAAAAGAGTCCTATTACTTATCTAATAAAGACATCATTCTCATTTTAAAAGAGCTGGGCAAACTACAAAAAGAGCATGAATTGGAAGATTTGCAGAAGCTCTCAACTATTATATATGACTATCGTTGCAAATGTACTCATTCAAACAGAACTTTTCCTTTTAGAACTGAATTTCAAAATTCTTCTGAAGAGTTGGAAAAGTACTTAAATCTAATAAGAAAAATCGCAGAGAAGATAATAATCAATTACCACAGACAAAATAAGGAAAATTGATGATATGACACAGACTATATCTTTAATAAATATGAAAGGTGGAGTTGGCAAATCAACATTGACTGTAAACCTTGCTTGGCACTTTGCGGCGTATAGCAATTGGAGTAAAAGGGTGTTGGTTGTTGATTTGGATCCACAATTTAATGCGAGCCAATATTTAGTTGGTGTTCATAAGTATATGAATATTATTAATGATAACAGGCCAACAATTTGGGAAATATTTGAACAACATACAAGAACCCCCGCTGGTAAAACCCAAAAGATTACTCCTGCTGAATCTGTAAGAAGTGTTGCAAGAGTGCGTCACGGTGGTAAAATAGACCTCATACCTTCTCGATTAGAGTTGTCTTTATCTTTGAGAAATCCAGGGCAAAAAGAATATTTACTTCAAAAGACCATAACAAAAATAAAAGACAACTATGATTTGATCTTAATTGATTGTGCTCCAACCGAGTCTGTTCTTACCACTGCCGCATATCTTGCTAGTGATTTCATTTTAGTTCCAGTAAAACCTGAATATTTATCGACAATTGGCCTTCCTTTGTTAGTGAACTCTATGAGAGATTTTCATGAGCAATATGAAGAACACAATATAAACTTATGCGGTATTGTTTTTAATGCTGTAACCTACTACTCACCAGAGGAAATGAAATCAAAAAATGAAGTTATAACTTTATCAAAGAATAATGGTTGGTATTATTTTAGAAATGAAATACCCTATTCAAGGTCTTATCCTAAAGGAGCTAGAGAAGGACAACCTATTTTTAGAACTTCTTATGCTCGTACGGAACAAGCTCTTAAATTTGCTCTTTTTGCTGAAGAATTTGCTGGAAGGATTGGAATATGAATTACAATAAAGAATATGAATTGCTAAAAGATTTGGCAAAGTTATTGCAGAAACATGGACCTGAATCTTTTAAATCACTTGCATTATTATTTTCTGATAAAGAACTTGCAGAAACTATTTCAAATATTTTATTTGAAGTACATCATCATTCTGAATTAATAAAAAAAACTCAAAAAAAGCTTTCAAAAAATAAGACATTGAGATCTTCTATAATTGAATTAAACAAGGATGACCCTGAACGTACAAATTTATTGTTAAGTATATATGACAAACTTGAAGAAAATAAATATTTGCCTACTCTAAAACAAATAAGATTATTTTGTGAAGATAATGCATTAAAACCTATCTCAGCAAGATCAAGAAAATCTGCAATAAATCAATTTGTAAAAGTAATGATGGAGCTATCATCCAGTGATATTTCTTCGGTAAAAAAGTTGCTTGATGAAAAGCCTGAAGATAGAACTTTAGATGGCTGGAGTTCGATTATTCTAAATAGAAAAGAAGATAAGATGCCTAACCAAACGCTTAAGGCAGACAAATAAAGTACTCCGTTTCGCTTCGTACTTTGTTTGCCGCTTAACTCATTGCGCACGACACGAAGTCGCCTCATGCGCTCTCCCTCCACCATCGAGGACTTCCGGAAGCTAGCTCCTCAGGCGAATATTCAAGGTGAGGGAGATGCACATGCGGGAACGGGGCCCACGCCTGCGTCGGCATCAAGATCATCACCCACCTCGTCGTCACCATGATGAGGCGGAACCTGAAAAAACTCCGGAGATTCGGGAGCGTGACCCTCAACAAGCTGGTCAGGCTCTGTCCGAAGTTCGTCGATGTCAGGCGGATTCTCAAAGGGCGGTTTCCGGGCATCGTTCCCGAGGGTCACACGCTGGAGGATGCCCTGCTGGTCTGACCTCGGGGCGGTCGGGGCCGGGATTTTCAAATCCCGCCCGCGTGACTACGGCTTCTCTCTAATTTTACAACTTATTTATTCATAAAGGTTTTTATAAAATGAACAGAATTAAAATAAAGAATTTCGGCCCCATAAAAGAAGGTTGTCAAAATGATGATGGATGGATTGACTTGAAAAAAGTTACTGTATTTATAGGGAATCAGGGATCTGGCAAAAGCACTATCGCCAAATTGATTTCTACGTTTATGTGGATTGAAAAAGCATTGGTAAGAGGAGATTACAAAAAGAAATGGTTTGAACAAAAAAACCGATTAAAAAACAGCTATCTGAATTATCATCGTTTAGAAAATTACTTGAAAACGAAAGGAGTTGATAATACAATTATTGAGTATCATGGAGACGCATATTCAATCAACTATCAAGATGGTTCATTAATTTTGAACGAAAGATCATATGATACTTATCATCTTCCGCAAATTATGTATGTGCCTGCAGAAAGAAATTTCATTTCTTATGTGAAAACACCAAAAGAATTGAAATTGTCTTCAGATTCTCTCAAAGAATTTCTTACAGAGTTCGAAAATGCAAAGAACAACATGAGAGAATTGGTGAGACTTCCAATCAACAACACATATATTGAATACGATAAATTGAATGATATACTCAATCTGAAAGGTCAGGATTACAAAGTAAAATTAAATGAGGCATCTAGTGGCTTTCAGTCGGTAGTACCTTTATATATAGTTTCAGAATATTTGGCAAATTCTGTAAAGAACCAGAGTGAACAAAATACAGAATCTATGTCCAGTGATGAGTTGAAAAGATTTAAAAAAGGTGTGGAAGACATTTGGAGCAACAACAGTCTGACTGATGAACAAAAAAGAGTTGCGCTTTCTGTTCTTTCATCTAAATTCAACAAAACTGCTTTTGTAAACATAATAGAAGAACCTGAGCAAAACCTTTTTCCTTCCTCGCAATGGACAATACTTCAAAGTTTATTGGAATTCAACAATATCAACTCAAATAATCAGTTGATAATAACCACACACAGTCCTTTTATTATAAACTATCTTAGCATAGCCATTCAAGGTGGATATTTGAAAAACAAAATTGATTCATCCCCAAAGGCAGAAAAGTTGATACCCAAGTTGAATAAAATTATTTCCGAGAAATCTTTAATATTTTCTGAATCAACTGTTATGCATCAATTTGACGAAATAGATGGAAGTATAGAAAAATTAACCTCTTATCAAGGCATCCCTTCTGACAAAAATTATCTTAATCATTATTTAAGAGAATGCAATCAGTTGTTTGATTCATTATTAGAGATTGAAGAGGAATTGCAAATATGAATTTTTTCGACCCCGTTTGCCAAGAACCGGCAATAAATGAATCCGAATTTGGTTTATGTGATGATCAAAATGGAACAAGGGCATATGCAAATATCAATGATCGCACAAAATGGATTGCTACGGTACAAAATGACAATAACAAAAGTTTGACTTTTACTGCCATTGACAAATGTGTTTTAAATGACGACGAAGAATCTGATAGAGGGCGTTGTGACGGAATGTTGATTTCTTATTCCAATGAACACATATTTTTTGTTGAGTTAAAAGTTCAAGCAAAAAACTGGATACAAAGCGCAATAAATCAGCTTGAGTCAACAGTTCGATTTTTCATTGAGAACCATGACATTAGTGTTTATAGATATAAAAAGGCATTTGCTTGCAACAAAAAACATCCTCATTTTCAAGAAATTGATAATGAACTCAATCTTCGTTTTTTTAGAACATATCGTGTCCGAATTGACTTACAGGCAAGAATTATTTTTGTTTGAAATATTTAACCTGTGTACAGGACAAAAAAAGAGAATCCCGCGTCAGTCGTAGGGTGGGGTAGAACCCCATCCTTCCCTCACCCTGTTTGCCAGAACGGCCAAAAACTGAATTCGGATTTGATGACGTTCAGGTGTCCTCACATCATATGTGTCCAGTCCCAGATGGATTCCCGCTTTCGCGGGAATGACAGCGGGCGCTGTGGATTCCCGCTTTCGCGAGAATGACAGTGGTGGATTCCCGCTTTTTCGGAAATGACAGCGGGAGCAATGGATTCCCGCTTTCGCGGGAATGACAGCGAGGGAGTCACTTGGATTCGATTGATGACAAGATATCCTCCATGACAGCGGCATTACCCTTTATATGATCCGAGAGGAAGAACTCCTCCCCGGTGAGCGGCGTGGTGAATTTCTGCTCCTGAATCGTCGAGGTGTTCCGGCCGAAATGGGAGGGCCGGAACGCGGGCAAGGGGAATTGGCTGATTTAGACGGCCTAGATTAAGATCAATATTAAGATTAAGATCAATATTATCGCACCACCGCCTGAATGCTCTGCTCAACCCTCTCCAACCCGTCTTCCAGCAGTTCATCCGAAATGATCAGAGGCGGGAGGAACTTCAGCACATTCTCCTGGGCCCCACACCGTTCCAAGATCACTCCCCGATCAAACGCCTCTCGGGAGATCGCGCCGCTCAACTCCGGGTTCGGGATCTCCAAGCCCCAAATCAGGCCGATGCCCCTCACCTCGGCGTCGATCTCGGGATGACGGGCCTGAATCTCCGACAATCTTTTCCCAAGAAGCTCTCCCTTTGAGCGGATCGCCTTGGAAAACTCGTCCGTCTCCCAATGGGAAAGGGCTTGGGCTGCCGTCACCAATGCGAGATTGTTGCCCCGGAAGGTGCCGGTGTGCTCTCCCGGGAGCCATTGATCCAGCTCCGGTCTCATCAACACGATGGAGAGCGGCAGGCCGATCCCGCTGAGGGACTTGGAGACGGCGACGATGTCCGGTTGAATCTCCGCACGTTCAAAGCTGAAGAATGTCCCGGTCCGTCCGTTGCCCGCCTGAATGTCGTCAACAATCAGCAGGATGTCGGACTCTCGACAGATATGGGCCACCTGTCGCAACCAAGGCACGGTCGCGACGTTGATGCCGCCGTCGGCCTGAACCGTCTCCAATATCATGGCCGCAGGCAGGTCAACGCCGCTGCCGGTGTCTTCAATGAAGCGTCGCAGGTAGTCCGCCGTGTTGACAGCCTCTCCCAAATACCCATCGTAGGGCATGAATGAGACGTTCAGGCGATTCGTGAACGCCTCATGGCGATAGAACGCGTTGCTGGTGACGGAGAGCGCGCCGGATGACAGGCCGTGGAAGCCGTTGGTGAAGGCGATCACATTCGCCCGTCCCTTCGCCTTCCGAGCCAGTTTCAGGGCCGCCTCGACCGCGTTGGCCCCGGTGGGCCCGGAAAACTGAATCTTGTAGTCCAAGCCACGCGGCTTCAGGATCACGGCCGAAAACTTCTCCAGAAAGTTCCGCTTGGCCTCGGTGGCCATGTCCAAGCTGTGAACCACCCCGTCCGCCTGCAAATACGCGATCAGGGCCGCCTTCATCGCCTCGTTGTTGTGTCCGTAGTTCACCGTGCCGGCCCCGCTGAGAAAGTCGATGTACTCTCTGCCTTGTGCGTCATAGAGGGACGCGCCCTTGGCACGGGCAAACAGCGCAGGAAACGCGCGGGAGTAGGAACGGACTTCAGATTCCATCTGCTGGAATATCTTCAAAAGAGACCTCCTCTGTGATAAGGGTGAAGGATGAAAGACGAAGTCTCCTTCATCCTTCTCGGAACAGATCGACAAGTTGTTCTTCCTGGGAGGAGCAGTCAACAGAGAAATCATCATCCAAACTGTTAAAAAGCATGCCCCGGGTCAATTTGCCAAACGCCATGATTTTCTCCATGGAAATGCCCTTGGAGACGAGATATGCAATGCCCCAAAGGCTGAAACCGTAAAGCCCAAGCGGAATGGAGTGGCTGACATTCTTGAACATGTACTTGGCCCAGTCAGCGGCCTCTTTCCAGTCCATATGACGATGCTTCCAACTGTAGCCGGCACCATCGATCTCGAACTCCGCCGATTTTTGATGAATGGGCGAGCGGGTGTCATGGTAATAGAGTTGCACATTGAAGAACGTGGGTTTCGATTCTTCAATGAACTCAATGGTTTTCCTGACAGAGTCTTCCGTTTCCCCCGGGAAGCCACAAATCAGGGAGGCGAATGTCACGATGTCACGCTGATGCAACTCACCGATGGCCCATTGATATTTCCCGACATCGGTTCCCTTCCTCATATGTTTCAGCATGGTCTGGTCACCCGACTCAATACCCAGCAAAACTCCCAGACACCCGCTCTCCCGCATCAGATCCATCGCTTCTTCATCCACATTTGAACAGCGCAGAAAGGAGACCCATCGAAACTCGAACCGATTGCGGCGCATCATGCGAAGCGTCTGCTTGAATCTGTCCAAAGGGAAATTGAAGGTGTCATCCACAAAGACCAACATCTGGGTTCCCTTTTCATGAAGGGATATCATCTCACGCTCAATCACCTCCACACTGCTGAGGGCATGGGCTCCTGCCATGGTCGGATAGTTGCAAAACGCACAGGCAAAGGGACAGCCGCGTGCCGTACGCAGGTAGGCAATCGGGGCAATCAGATCTCGTTCGAAGAGACTCCAGTCCACACTGTTCTCGTCCATGTCATTGTTCTCCACCACCCGCTGAGTTCTGCGAAATGTGTCGTCATGACTGGCATACAACAAGTTGGGGACCCCACTCAGGTCTCGGTCATGTCGCAGTTGCCCAAGCAACTGGCTCAACGTGTTCTCCCCTTGTGAGTCGATGATGTAGACATCAGCCCCGATCATGTTGAAAATGTATTCCTGGGTCTCCTCATCCAAGTCAGAGGCAATATTGAAGATGTGAGGGCCGCCCACGACAATTTTTGTCTCAGGCGCATGCTCCCGCACAAACCTGATGATTTCAGTGATCGGTTCATTGTCAACATAAAAGGTGGTGGTGATGGCAACAGCGAGCGGCCTGTGGGACAGCAAAGTCCTGAACTTCTCCAAGTCATGATTGAAGAAGTTGATCAGTTCCACTCCAAACCCTCTTTTTTGCAGGTGGCTTTTCAGATAGCAGGCTCCCAGATTCGGTGCCTCAAAGACGTTGAGACGGGGGTTCTGACCGGTCGCGTCGGCAGTCATATGGTTGAGAAGGTCCATATACGTCATGCGCCTCCCCTGCCAAATGAGAGAGTTGCTTTTGATCTCATGATAAGCACCGCTACGACTTTCCATCTCTTTCTGCTTTGTGACGAACGCATCGAAATCAGGCTCATTGTAGCCCACGAGGACACAGTCAATGGGTGTGTTGGATGATGGCATGTCATTCCTCCTTCGTAGATTGAGAAGGAAGGACGAAATGATTCTGACCATGACGGATTCAGAGGAGCCGTCAGCTTGAACCTGAACTTGCCCGAAAATGAATGTTTAGGTTCATAGGCAAAGCGGCTTCACTGAAATCTGTCATCATCCTGTGTACAGGACAAAAAATGAGAGTCAGAATCGCCTCGGTTGCGGGGTTCCAAGCCGGAGGCGACGGAGCCTGCCCGGAATGACAGGCTCTGCTTTTTGTCCTGTACTCAGGTTATCATCAGAAATTACTTCATCCTTCATCCTTCTGGTTTTGTTCCAGTATTTCCCGCAATATGCGGGCATTCGTCTCCACATACGGCTGATAGAGAAGATTGTTGTGATCGCCGACCCCCTGGTACGTTTTGAACGTGCCGCTGGTCACATCTGCCCAGCCCAGTGTGCTTGCAACAATTCGTCCGGAATCGTCTCTGTAAAGGTCTTCGAAATCTTCGCCGACAATGAGATGAATGTCGGCATTGACGCTATGCGTGTCCACCGTGTTTGACACATGGGCATAATAACGCCCGACCATTCGCATGAATTTGTCTCTCAGAATCGGACTGGTGATGCTCGCGTCATTCAAAAACTGCGAAGCGGTTCTCTGCGCCTCCCCCTCTGGAAACTGAAATTTTTCCCTGAATTGGGACGAATCCACCATGATGATGTCGGAAACGCGCCTTCCCCGCTCTTCCAATTCCTTGGCCACATGGAAAGCCAAGTTCCCCCCCCCTGAATAACCAAAGAGCAGATAAGGCCCTTCCGCATCCATGCGGATGATGTGGTCGGCATAGTCTTTCATGCGCGTGTCGGCTTCAATGAAATTGAAGCCATAAAAAGAATATGGCCTCAAAAGCTCCGCAACCTGTGCAAAACCGATCGCGTCACCGGTTCCAGGAGGGAAGGCGAAAATCTTCCTTCCGTCCATCTCTCCGTTCAAAAGGATCATAGCCTCGTCCGCCTCCCTCATGCCATATTGGGCGATGTCGAGAAGACACTCAGAAAGTCCGCGGAGGGTTGAATGCTTGAAGACCATGGTGAATGGCACTTCCAACCCCATTCTTTTGTTGATCAGCGAGGCCATCTTGGTGGCCTTCAGACTATGACCGCCAAAATCGAAAAAGTCATCCGTCGCACGGATGCCTTTGTGCCCCAGCACGTCCTCCCATATCGACGCCAGCAGCTTCTCGGTCTCGGTCATAGGCAAATCCGGGGCGTCATTGGCTAGCTGATGCGTCATTTCCGGATCGGGCAACGTTTTTTTGTCTATCTTGCCGTTGGGGGTGAGCGGCAACTGATCCAGTTTGATGAAATACGTCGGAATCATGTAGTCAGGCAGGGCATCCTTCAGATGATCACGCAACTGGCTGACATCCAATCCGTCCCTCCCCGTGACATAAGCCACGAGTTCCCTGCTGTCCCCCCCAAAATCCTTGGCAACCACCACGGCCAGCTTGACGGCGTCATGGCGCAACAGCCGGTTTTCGATTTCGACAGGTTCAATTCTGTATCCCCTGACCTTCACCTGTTCATCCAAACGGCCGATGAACTCAACATTGCCATCTTGCATCCAACGGGCCAAATCCCCGGTACGGTAGAGCCGTTCGTCCGTGTCAGGGTGTTGAATGAACTTTTCCGCTGTCAGCACAGGGTCATTCAGGTATCCCTTGGCGACGCCATCCCCACCTGTGCAAAGTTCGCCGACAACCCCGACAGGCACCAGCCTCAGTCTGCTGTCCAGAATATGGACGGTCGTGTTGGAAATGGGCTTCCCTATGGGAATGTCCCTTTCAAAGGGCCTCTCCACCAGATAGGCGGTGGTGAAGGTGGTGTTCTCCGTGGGCCCATAGACATGAAGCAACGTCAGTGAGGGATAGGCTTCCCGCAACTTGTTGAAGTGGTGGGTGGAGACCTTCTCTCCCCCCGACAGCACTGTCTTGAGGTTTTCAAAGAGGTCGATGTCATCCTCCACCAACTGATTGAAAAACGCCGTGGTGAGAAACATCGTGGTGACCCCATGATGATCTATCATGTGTCGCAACCTCTCGGCACCCAACAGACTTCTGTCAGGAAAGCAGACCGCCCCCCCATTCAGAATCGGCCCCCATATCTCGAAGGTTGAGGCGTCAAACGCGAGGGATCCGGTCTGCAAAATTCGATCCAATGGGCCCAGCCGGATGTAGTTGGTGTTGATCACCAGCCGGCAGATCGAACGGTGTTCCACCATGACCCCCTTGGGCTGACCCGTGCTCCCCGATGTGTAGATCACATAGGCCAGTCCCCCGGCATTTGTGCGTTCCGGCACCGGATCGTCTCGCTGTTCCGCCAATATGCGACAGTCAAGCTGGTGCTTGCGCCGAGGCGTGTCCGGCGGATGGCTCACCGCCTTGTCGATGTGAATGATCGCGTCATAGCCGTATTCGGAGAGCTCGCTTTTGTTCCGATCCAGCATGGGGGAGCATTCAATTCCCGCAATTTCAGGAAAGTCATGGCGAAGGTCATCCAAGAGTCCCTGGGAGATGAAGAGCTCATCGGAACGGTCGACCTTGGTCCGATATCCCTTGCCTTGGTTCTTCTTCTGGAATTGAATCAGGGACTGGATGAATGGCGCCTTCAGATCCTGATCCCAGAGATGGCCGAGAAAGATCAGGCCCTTCTCGTCCATCAGTCGGACAGCCTTCCTCAAGACATCCCGGAGATAGTTGTGCCCGCTGAAACATTGAACCACACTGTTGATGACCACCACATGGAACCCCTCCTCTCCCACCTGATGGATCTCGTGGGCGGGCAGGTGTTTCAGTCGGATGTTCTTCAGCCCCCTCTGCCGAATCTCCCTCTCTGTCCAGTCCAGAATCCCGCCGGAGAGGTCCGTGCCGCAATAGAAGCCGGCCATCGGTGCCAGGCGGAACATGCTGATGCCCGTGGAGCAGCCGATTTCAAGAACGCGCGACTGCTCATTCAGATGAGGGGTCAGTTTCTGGCGGATGTTGTCGCCATATTCGTCCATCACCTCCCGGCTCAACCATTCGCCGGTGTAACTGTTCATCCAGCCGCCGCAGGAGATGTCGTCGCGGTTCTGCTCCGCCCCATGGTCCCAGCTCGCCGCGTTCATGAACCCCCCTTCCGGTTCAATCTCGGCATGAACATTCATGCTGTCAAGGCAGATGATGTGTTCCAAATCCGGGCAGTCCCACTGTAGCTTGTTGGCATTTCCGATGAACATCTTCTCAAAGAGGAGAAAGCGGACCCGGCCGTCTTGAAACATGTGCTGGAGACGCGGGAGGGGCGTGTCACAATCCATGGGAAGATAGGCCCCGCCCGCCTTCAGAATTCCCAAGAGGGCTACCAGCATCTCAATGGGCTTTTCCAGCATGACCCCCACCAAGGATTCAGTTGGCAGTCCCCTGTCGATCAAAATCCGGGCGATCCGATTCGACTGCTGATCCAATTCCTGATAGGTGAGGCTTTTCCCATCGCCGATCACGGCAATGGCAGTGGGTGTCTTTGTCGTCTGCTCGGCAAAGAGAGCATGGACCGTCTTGTCACACGGATAATCGGTCTTTGTCTGGTTGAAACTCTGAATGAGATCATGCAGGCGTTCCCTCTCCTCGTCACCGTCCAGCAGGTTGAAATCGCTTAGTTTCATGTGTCCCCTTTTTGGTCTTTCAAATTGTCCAAAGTGCAAAGTCTGTACCATCCAGAACACAAAGCTTGCTTTGTGAGTGCATCCGAAATCGGCCGTCGTCATCCGTCTTCGCACAAAAGTGAGCTTTGCACTCCGGACTGGCCCAACATCTCGGATATTCAGCGTGGTGCCTTGTCCTCCGTCGTTTCCGCGTCAAAAATCGACAGCCTTCCCCCAAATCAGGCTTTGGACTGTCTGACAGTTGCGTGAAGGCGGATACCTGTCCGGTTCATCCTCCGATCCGTTGTCATATTGGAACCACAAAACCCGTTAGAACCAGACTTGTTTTACTCTGCGCCGTCGGCAATCATACGCATAAATCGTTGCAAAATGGTGAGATGACGCTGGATGGTGGCGGGGAGGAACAATCCCGTGTCATATTCCATGTCGAAGTCGATTGTCTCCCCGTAGTCGGAGACGAACAGGGTCAGGTCGAACTTGGACGTCTTGAAGGAGACATTCAGCACCTTCGGGTCTCGCAACCCACCGGTTCCCTCCGCGTCATCGCCGATCCGCTCGTCCTTCGTCTCACCAATGTCAATCCACACGTCAAGGAAATTCTGAAACCCGTACACGACGTTCAGAAGCGGCTGGCGGTTGGCGATCCTTTCCGGATTGAGCTTTTGCACGGTCCGGTCAAATGGATGGTCCTGATGCTCAAACGCCTCCTGGGTGGTCTGGATCACCTGTTGCAACAGATCGTCGAATGCCATCTCCTCCGAGACTTGGAACCGTATCGGGAGGATGTTGACGAAGAAGCCGATCAGGTTCTCCATGTCCGGATGATTCCGGTTGGCGATGCCCATCCCCACGCAGAAGTCCGCCTGCTTGGTCAGTTGGAACAGCAGGAGGCTGAAGTTGGTCAGGATGAGATTGGAGACTGTGGTCCGCCGTCGCACGGCCAGTTCTCGCAATTTTTGCGTGATATCCGCATCCAGTGTCAGAGATTCGACATCTCCCCGGAAATCCCGATCCTTGGTCTCGGGGAAGTCGTAAGGGAGACGCAGATGTTCCGGGATGGAATTGAGTTGGGTGAGCCAGTATCGCTCCTCCGCCTCAAACCCTTTGGCATTCTGCCACACCGCAAAGTCCTTGTATTGGATCCGCAACAGTTTGAGCGGATCCGGCAGGCCTTGGCGGTACGCGTCATACAGGGCCAGTACCTCCCGATACAGGATGTTCTCAGACCAGCCGTCACCGATGATGTGATGGATCGTCAGGATGAACACATATCGATCCTTCCCCAGCGTGACGAGTGTGGCCCGGAACAGGGGGGGCGCGGTCAGGTCAAACGGGGTGTTCGCGTCCTCGTCGATCAGTTCCTGCGCCTTTCCATCCGCATCCGCCTCGGCACTGATCTCCACTTCCCTGACGGAGAAGGGGACCGCCGGTTGAATCTTTTGCCTCGGCTCACCGTCAATCTCCACAAAGGCCGTGCGGAGTCCCTCGTGGCGCTCCACCAATCGGACAAAGGCCCGCTTCAGCGCGGGGACGTCGATCCGCTCCTCGAACATGAACGCGGAGGGCATGTTGTAGGCCACATTCGCCGCACCGCCCATCTTGTGGAGCAGCCAGAGACGCTGCTGCGCGTAGGAGAGCGCGTAATGGGGCTGGGCCGGCGCGGGGTCGATGCCGGAAAACGCGGTGACGCCGGTGGTTCGGACCAGCACGGCGTGTTCCGCGATGGACGGCGCGTTGAAAAAGTCCCGCAGGGCGATCTTCACCCCCAGTTCCTTGTGAATCGCGGACACGACCTGCATCGCCTTGAGGCTGTGTCCGCCCAGCTCAAAGAAGTTGTCATGGATGCCGATTCGCTCCTGTTGCAACACGCGTTGCCAGACATACAACAGTTTGGCCTCCGTGTCATTGCGGGGCGCGTCCGTCGTTCGGTCCGGCTCCGCATCCCCCGCCGCGGGTGCGGGGAGGGACTTTCGGTCCACCTTGCCGCTCGGCGTCAGCGGCATGGCGTCGAGCCAGACAAACGTGGCGGGGATCATATGAGGCGGCAGGGTGTTCTGGAGATGACGGTGCAGTTCGCCGACAGTGACGCTCTGACCGGCTTCGGGAACCAGATAGCCGACCAGTTGCTCATCCCCTGGCTGGCTCGGTTCCTGATCAGGCCGGTCAGGTTCCTGACGCGACGTGCCAAGGAGAGGCCGGACCACCACCACCGCCTCATGCACGGCAACATGCCGGAGCATCGTGTTCTCGATCTCCCCCAGCTCGATGCGGAACCCCCGGAGCTTCACTTGATGATCCAGACGTCCCATGAATTCCAGGGAGCCGTCGGGCAGCCAGCGTCCCAGGTCACCGGTGCGGTAGAGCACGTCGCCCCGACCCTTCTCCGCGTGGGGATTGGGGACAAAGCTGGCACGGGTCTGCGCCTCATTGCGCCAGTAGCCCGCACCCACTCCGATGCCGGAGACGCAGATCTCGCCCGGCACCCCGACCGGTTGCAATCGCAGGGCCGGATCCAGCACATAGAGCGTCAGGTTGGCAATCGGTCGGCCAATCGGCACATGGAGCTGCTCGACAGGCAGGGGGGTCTCCAGCACGGCCTGGCAGATGTCATCGGCGGCTTCTGTGGGGCCGTAGGCATTGACCAACCGGATCTGGGGATAGGTGTGCAGCCACTGATTGACCAAGGAGACGGAGACCGCCTCGCCCGTCACCATGGCCCATTCCAGGACCGGCATGGCCGGGTCATCAGGCGGCAGATGGGCCACATGATCAAGCAATCCCTGCATCACCACCGGGACGAGCTCGATCAGCGTGATCTGTTCGGATCGGATGAGCTGAAACAGTTGCCCGGGATCGCAGACCGTCTCAAAATCGGCGATGACGGTGCGTCCACCAATCAGCAACGGTGCGAGGAACTGCCACACGGAGATGTCCGACGACGATGGGGCGCTTTGCAGAAACGCCGTATCCTGATGAAAGGACAACTCGTCGAACTCGGCGAAGATGTGGTTCACCGCGCCGTTGTGCCGCACCATGGTCCCCTTGGGCAGGCCCGTGGAACCGGACGTGTAGAGCATGTACGCGATGTCCGTCGGCTCGTTGAGAGAGGTCGGGCAGATCGGCTCCTCATCCCTCACATCCTTGAAAAACAAAATCTGAACTTCATCCCCTTCCCCAAGACGCTCGGTTCGGATTGACAAATCCGAACCCTTGTCCGCCGGATTTGGCAATCCGCCGGGAGCTTCCCCAACATGCTCGGTTCGGATTGACAAATCCGAACCCTTGTCCGCCGGA
>JAOZRQ010000024.1:0-5442 GCA_029940115.1 Desulfobacterales bacterium | reverse complement strand
AGCTTCCCCAACATGCTCGGTTCGGATTGACAAATCCGAACCCTTGTCCGCCGGATTTGGCAATCCGGCGGGAGCGGGAAAGGGAATATTGTCAAGCAATAGGACGTGACGCAGAGAGCCACCATCTTGGGCATCAAGGGCAAGCTTCTCAAGGAGGTGTCGGCGGGTGATCAGGGTCTGGATCCGGCTGTCGGCCACCATATGCCGCACCCGGTCATCCGGATAGTCCGGCTCTATCGGCAGAAACGCGCCGCCGGCCTTGAGGATCCCCAGCATGGCGATCAGGAAGTCGATGCCGCGTTCCGCCAAGATGCCCACAAAGTCATTCCGGCCCACCCCCATGTGGCGCAACCAGGCGGCCATGCGGTTGGTCTGCTCATCCAACTCGGCATAGCTGATCTGTCGGCTCCCATGGACGGCCGCGGTCCGGTTCGGCGTCGCCGCGGCCTGTCTCTGGAAGATCTGATGCAACGTCAGATGGAGCGGGTAGTCGTCTCTTGCTGTGTCGTTGAAGGTGTCGATCAACAGTCGTCGTTCCGAGTCGGGAAGTATCTCAAAGCCGGCCACCGGCTGTTCTGGGGATTGCAACAGATGGCGGAGCGCGGTCTGAAAATGGGATGCGATCCGCCCCACCTGCTCTTCCGAATGAAGCTGGCCATTGAAGCCGAAGGTCATCTCAATCGGATCACCGGGTGCGATGGTGATGTCGAAGTCGTAGTGGGTCCGGTCATGTATGGCGACCGACGTGGGGGTGACATCTTCCGACGCGGTCTCATCCGAGCGGGTCAGCGCATTCTCTGTCGGATAATTCTCAAAGACGAGCATATGGTCGAACAGATCCCGGCCCATGAGGCTCTGCGCCTGCACCTCCGCGAGAGGGCAATAATGATGCGGCTCACTCTCCAGAGATGCCCGTTGCACGGATTGCAGAACCTCCAGGAAGGGCTGGTCCGCCTGAAATTGGATTCGCACGGGAACCGCGTTGATGAAGAGGCCCACCATCTCCTCCACCCCCCGCAATGCCGAGGGCCGTCCGGAGACAATCGCACCGAACACCACATCTTCAACCCGGTTGTATCGCGACAGGAGCACTCCCCACAGGGTCTGGATGACTGTGTTGAGGGTCACGCCGTGTCGGGCGGCGAACTGTTTCAACGCCACCGTCCCTTCAAGGCCAACCGTCACCTCGCCCCGGTTCCTGAGCTTGTCGAAGGACGTCTCCCTGGGCTTGTCGAAGGACACCTCCCTGGGCTTGTCGAAGGACACCTCCCTGGGCTTGTCGAAGGACACCTCCCTGGACAACGTGGCCAACTGCTCATATCCTGACAGATAATCGGCCCAGTAAGCCTTGGCACGATCCGGGTCTTGCCGTTCCAGCCAGAGAATGTAATCCCCATATCGGGGGAGGGAGGGCAGATCGGGTCTCTCGCGGTTGAGGGATGCGCTGTAAAATGTGCTGAATTCTTGATGGAGGAGGGCCAGACACCACCCGTCGAACAGCATGTGGTGGTAGCTCCAGATGACCTGATGGTCATCATCGCCGAGGGTCAGAACGGTGATCCGCATCAGCGGGTCGCGCTGAAAGTCGAAGCCGCGGCGCATGTCCTGCTGCTGACAGGTTTGAATGCGCTCCGCTTGCGCCGTCTCCGTCAAGTCACGCAGATCCGTCACCGTCATCTCAAGGGGTCTCTCCTTGAGGACGACTTGCAGGGGACGGGGGAGATCCTCATGGAGAAACGCGGTCCGCAACACTGCATGGCGGCGGGCCAGCGCATCCCAGCTCCGTCTGAAGGGATCAAGGTGCAGGGGGCCGGTCAGGCGATAGCTCATCTGCACAAAATAGGCGGACGAATCCGAATCGTAGAGGGACTCAAAGAGCAACCCCTCCTGCATGGGCGACAGGGGATAGATGTCGTCAATCTGTGAGGCGTCCCATTGGTTTGCCTTGAGAAAGTCGTCATACGCCTCAAGCGAAAACAATCCAGGAATCGTGAAGTCGCCCGGGGTCTTTTCGCCGATCTCCTTGTGCCGACAGTGCCCGATGAGCGCCAGAAGTTCCGACTTGAAGTCGGCCAGCAGAGTGTCGATGCCTGCCGGCGGATGCCGATTGGGATGGAACGCGATGGAGAAGGTCAGCTGGCCGCGCACGATCAGGCCCACCACATCCCAGTCATGCTGGCGTTGCAGACGAGGGCTGATGAGTTGGCCTGGGGACTCGTCCGCAAAGACCAGCAATCCCTCATCGCCCCCCTCATCGAACTGTCCCAAATAGTTGAAGCTGATCCGGGGATGAGGGATGGAATCCTTGTCAACGGAGAACGATCCCCCCTCAACGGACAACTCCTTCAGAATGCCAAAGCCAACGCCCTTCCCCGGAATTTGTCGCAGGGCCTCCTTCACGCATCGGATATGATGGCCGATGTCATCCCCCGGGGTCTCCAGCAGAAAGGGATACATGCTGGTGAACCAGCCGACGGTTCGGCTGACATCAAGCGTATTCTCCAAGGGTTCGCGTCCGTGGCCCTCCATGGTGATCAGAGGGGCCTCTTGGCCATGCCATCGTCTCAGCGCCCGGCCCAGGGCAGTGAGCAGGATGTCGTTCATCTCGGTCTGATACGCGTGATGGGTCTCTGTCAGCAATGCCCGGGTCTCCGCCTCGGACAGGGTGACGGAGAGCGTTTGGCAGTCCCCATACCGGTTTTCATGATCCTTCGCGTCTGGGGGCGATGGGGATTCGGCACTCTCCAACACGCGCTGCCAATAGGGGCGTTCTCGAAATAGCGTCTCGCTGGCCGCGTACCGAGCCACTTCCTCAGCCCATCGCCTGAAGGAGAGCGTCTTCGGGCCAAAATCGATCTCATCTCCGTCAGTGGCTTGGCGATACCCCTGTTCGACATCCTCAATGAGGATCCGCCAAGAGACGCCATCCACCACGAGATGATGGATCACGATCAGGAGCCGGTCGCTCTCCGTCAACCGATACAGCACCGCCTTCATGAGCGGCCCCTTTTCGAGATCCAGACTGGCTTGCACCTCGTCCGCGTGGCTCTCTGAAAAGGCACTTTCGGAATCGGCCCCGCGCAGGTCAACGACCTCGAATCCCAAGGGGTGATCCAAATCGGCATTGATCTGTCTGACGCGGTCCGCCGCATCGGATCCGATGTTTGGATATGTCATCCGCAAGGCGTCATGGTGTTCCTGAAGCTTTTCCAGAACCGTCCGCAGGTGGTCTGCGTCAAGACGCTCCTGACTACGGAGCAGGACCGCCTGGTTGAAATGGTGCAGATCGCCGACATGATTGGCGAAGAACCAGCGTTGGATCGCGGTGAGGGGAACCGAGCCGATCACGGCCTCTTGGCTCTCCTGATGCGCAGTTTCGTTCAACAGGGGCGCAAGCTCGGCAATGGTGGGATGATGGAACAGGTCCCTCACTTCCATCTTCCATCCCGCGCGCATCAGCCGGCTGGCCACTTGGATGGCCTTGATGGAATCGCCGCCCAAGTCAAAATAGTCGTCGTGAATCCCGACCGGCTGTTGGGCCAGCACCCCCTCCCATATGCCGGCGAGAAGTCGCTCCGCGTCGCTCTGCGGCGGAACATAAGTCTCGCCCGATTCGATGTCAATGGTCTCCGGCGCGGGCAGTGCCCGGCGATCCACCTTGCCGTTGACGGTGAGGGGCAGAGTGTCGAGCCGGACGATGTGGGCCGGGATCATGTAATTCGGCAGGGTTTCGGAGAGATGGGGCCGCAGTTCCGCCGCGGTCAGGGGATCGTCGCTCGCCACATATGCGATCAGCTCCGTTGTGCCGACGGTGGTCTCCCGGGCGACCACCACGGCCGCCTGAACTTGGGGATGCCGCAACAACCGTTCCTCGATCTCGCCCGGTTCCACACGGAAGCCGCGCACCTTGACCTGATTGTCCATGCGGCCGACAAATTCGATGGTGCCGTCCGGGCGCCAGCATCCTGAATCCCCAATCCGGTAAAGCCTGGTTCCGACGCCGAAGGGATTGGGCACGAACATATCGGCAGTCCGCTCCGGCTGGTTCAGGTAGCCCCGTGAGACGCCGTCCCCGCCGGTGCAGATCTCCCCCGGCACACCGATGGGCGTCGGCTGCCCATTGCGGTCCAAGATGTGAACGGTGGTGTTGGCAATGGGGGGGCCGATGGGGATGTCCGCCTCATGGGGACCTTGGATGCGACAACACGCGGTGAAGGTGGTGTTCTCGGTCGGGCCGTAGCCATTGGTCACCGTGAGATCGGGATGCGCCTCCCTGACCTTGCGAATGTGGGTTGCGGAGAGTTTCTCGCCCCCCGTGAGCAGGTTTCTCAGCCCCCGGAACATGGAGGGGTCGGCATCGACCAGTTGGTTGAACAGGCTGGATGTGAGCCATGTGATGGTGATCTCATGCGCCTGGAATATCCGCCTCAGCTCCGTCGCCTCAAGCATGCTTCGCTCCGGCGGGAAGCAGAGACACGCGCCATTGAGCAGCGCACCCCATATCTCAAAGGTCGACGCGTCAAACGCCAGGGAGCTGGCCTGCAATATCCGGTCGTCCTCCCGAATGGTCACATAGTTCGTGTTCAGGACCAGGCGCGACACCGACCGCTGTTCAATGAGCGATCCCTTGGGGACGCCGGTGGAGCCGGAGGTGTAGATCACATAAGCGAGACTTGAGGCGTCCCCCACCGGCTCGGGTGATATGTCGGAAGGCGTGGTTCCCATGTTTCGGATGTCCACCCGCCGGATATCCGGAAATTCGGACAGTACACCGGCAATGTGCCTCTCCTCCGAAAGCACCACGCGACAGCCGGTGTCTTTCAAGAGGTAAGCGATGCGGGTCCCCGGATAGGCGGGGTCAATCGGCAGATATGCCCCCCCGGCCTTCAGGATGCCGATTAGGGCCACCGCGGTCCACTCGGAGCGGTCCAGAAGGATGCCGACGCATTCCTCGTGCCAGATCTGAGCGGTTTCTCGCAACATCCACGCGACCGCGTTCGCCCGCCGGTTCAGCTCATGATACGTCAGCCGAGTCTCCCCGCAGATCACCGCGGGATGGTTCGGGGTCCGTTCCGCCTGCGCCTCAAACACCTCGGCGATGGTCTTGTCGCGGGGATAGTCCGCATGTGTGTCATTGAATACATGGAGAATCTGGTGCCACTCGTCATCTGGCAAGATGTGCGCGGTCTTGATCACCCGATCCGGCGAATGGGCAAAGCATTCGAGAATCCGCAAGTAGTATCCTGCCAACCGCCGAATCTCCTCCTCGGTGTAAAGGGTTTCCGTGTAGGCAATGCTCAGGTTGTAGAGGCCGAACGTCCCCCCTATGCTGAAATCAAAGAACGTGTTCGTGTTTTCATATCCGTCAACCATGCCAGGTTGGAGGTGATTCTTGCCGGACAATTGCTCATAAACATGAAAGTCGATATAGTTGAACAGCGT
>JAOZRQ010000288.1 GCA_029940115.1 Desulfobacterales bacterium | reverse complement strand
TTGTAGTTCCGCCTTCAGGCGGTTTCACACCGCCTGAAGGCGGAACTACAAACTGAGGGCTTAACCATGAAACCGAATCGAAAACCTTCCGAGCCGGATCAGGGCCATTTCCTGCAACCTCTGGGGATTGCCTTGGTATGTCTGATCTTTATTCTTCTCTTTCTGATCATGGGGGTGATGAATCTGAAGGCGTTGTACAAGACCCTTGCAGGATTTATGGAGAGCAGGGGGATGAGCATCATAGAGGAGGTTCAAGCCTCGGCTGAGGCATACTTTCAACAATCGGAGCAGTGCCAGCAGAGCATATTTGACGCCGACTCGGGGAATCTCATCGGTGAAAACAGCGTCTCATTTCAGGAATCATTTCTCGTTGACCTGATGAACTTGGCCCGTGAGATCGATCTCGGACACGAAGCGGCCCCGTTCAGCCATACCCAACTCATCTCCTTGGCTGAACGGGAGCGCTTGAGCCTCGTCGCCTTTTCAGATGAAAACAAGCAAGTCATTCTGGAAAACCGGCCAGTCCCCCGGGAGATCCTGCGCCTTGCCAATCCCGTCATCCAAGGAGACGAAGACTTCAGGATCAGATTGTTCCACCGCACGGAGATCACCGAAGGGTTGGGCTTTGTCGCTTGCCGGCGGGATTCGGGGAGAGGTGCGGTGATCCTGGGGCTGGATGATCGGGGGGTCCGATATCTGTGGTCCGGGTTTGCCCTCCGGAAGGCTGTGGAGACAGCGGATCGGAAGCCGGGCACCGTATATCTGATGCTGACCGACCCCCATGGCAGAATCATGGCCCAATCCGGGGATCTGCCGGTGAATGACAACAAACTGGCGCCTCGCTTTGAAAATGGCGTGAGTAGCCGGAATATCGTGTCCGGAGAGATGGAAATCGCCGCACCCGTCCACATCTTCGGCGAGTTTGCAGGGGTCATGCGGGTGGGCATCAAGTCCGATGCAAGTGATCGAATGCTCAAGAAAGACAGGCGAACCATCTTTGTCTCCATTATGTTCATGGTGCTGATCACGGTCTTCTCCTTATCCGTCCTTTACAAAAACCAGAACCGATACCTGAAGCGAATGCAGGCCATGGAGAGGCGGATACAGCAGGCCGAAAGGCTTTCCGCACTGGGGCGTCTGGCAGCAGGCGTGGCCCATGAAGTCCGAAACCCGTTGAACGCCATCAGCATGGGAATCCAGAGGCTTCAGCGGGACATGCCGCATCAGCAGATCACAGGTGTGATCCGGGATGAAATCAGACGGTTGAATCAGATCATTGAAGAATTCCTCAGCATTTCAAGAACCCGCAGGCTGACACTGAAACCCCATGATCTGACAGGGATGCTGAGACAGACATCTCTGCTCATGGCTGAAGAAGCCGAATCAAAAGGCATTCAGATGATCCTCCCCCCAGCGGATGTCGCCTTCATCGTCTCCATGGACATGGACAAGATGAAGCAGGCGGTTCTGAACCTCGTCAAGAACGCCATGGAATCGATCCCTGACACGGGAAAGATCACGCTCGCCCTGAAACCGAGGGGAAGGGAATGGGTCGGCGTTGAAATTTCCGACACCGGGACCGGGCTGAGTGAGGCGGATATCACCCATATTTTCGATCTCGACTACACCACCAAGGAAAAAGGACTCGGGTTCGGCCTCCCCTTTGCCCATGAGATCATCCGGGGGCATGGCGGGGAGATTCATGTCACCAGTCAGGTCGGTGTGGGCACCACGTTTGAGATCCGGCTCCCCTTGGTGAACACGTTACCGATCGGATAAAGAATCAAATTCCTGCCAAATCCATGTAAGTACTTACAGCTCTTCAGGCGTGAAAGCGGTCACGTCATCAATTGTCGCCGCGTCTGCAAAGAGCATCACCAACCGGTCAATGCCGAGGGCATTTCCTGATGCCGGGGGCATGAATCTCAACGCGTCCAAAAATTTCTCAGGGGTTGGATATGTGGACTTTCCTGAAGCCCCGCGGTTCTCCTGTTCCTTTTCAAAGCGGTGTCTCTGTTCAACCGGGTCAGTCAGTTCGGTGAATGCGTTGCAGAGTTCAAGGCCGCTGATGTAAAGCTCAAATCGTTCCGCGACCGAGGGGTTTTCCTTATTCAGCGTTGCCAAGGAAGCCAAGGATGCGGGATAATCGTGGAGAAAGACCGGCTTTCCGCGTCCTAGAGAAGGCTCTATCTCACACGCGACCACTTCGTCAAACCGATCCTCCAAAAGGGCGGTTTCCATTGACACGGACGCGAATCGGTCAAAGGCTTGGGCCACGGAGATTCTGCGCCAAGGCCCCCTCAGATCAATCGGTTCCCCCTGATAGATGATCCGGTCTTTGAAGCCGGCATGATGGGCCACAAAGCGGATCAGGTCCTCAGTTTGATCCATCATCTCAACATAGCCGATCTCCGCGCAGTACCACTCCAGCAGGGTGAATTCGGGCAGATGCCGGCTCCCCCTCTCCTCGCCCCGGAAGCATCTGCAAATCTGGAATATCCGAGGGTACCCCGCGGCAAGCAGCCGCTTCATGCAGAGTTCCGGGGAGGTGTGCAGGAACCAGTCTCCCGAAGGTAAGGCGTCAATATGGCTTTCCGGCGCAGGCGCGGGAATTCGCAAGGGCGTCTCAACCTCCAGAAAGCCGTTCTCCCTGAAAAATCTGCGGATCATCTCAATGATCCGCGCCCGTAACCCAAGGGCTTGCTTTATGGCTGACTGTCTCATAATAAGTTGGGAGTTTGTGAGTTTCTGAGAAATCACTTCTCACTTCTCACCTCTCACTCCTTTCATATTTGTCCTCGGTCCGATCTTGGAGAAACACCATGTCAAAGGCATCCTTTCTCCCCGACTCATACCACTGACGAGCCACTTCCTTACACTTCCGGCAAGCTTTTATAGGGACATGGAGACCGAGGATGTGCGCGCCCCGATCCGCTGAGGAGTCCATCCGAATGGCTCCGGCGCAGTCGTCACAGACCCGGATGGTCTCCTTCTGTTTCTCTATGATGTTGTCGGTGTCATAGAAGATGTTCCGAGTCCTTTCGACAAATTCCTTTGTTCCCCGAAGCTGCGATTTGATCTTCTCCCGCTGTCCCCAGAACTCGAGCACCTTTTTCCCCAATTTTTCGATATATGCAGTGATATCCGGAGTCTGGCGGATGCGGTCCGGGTCATATCGGGGTTCCCTCACCCGGCTGTAATCCAGCCCGGCCATGGCGAGAATGATGCCCACGTTCACATATGGCAACGCGCCCTCAATGGAATAGCCGCCCTCAAGCACCGCGATGTCCGCCCTAAGCAGGTTCGTCAGTTCCGCATACCCCTGGGCCGAGAAATTCATGTGGGTGATCGGGTCGGTATAATGATTGTCCTGCCCCGCGGAGTTGATGACGATGTCCGGCTCAAACTCATCAAGAATGGGCAGAACCATATGCTTGATGGCATGGATGAACCCCTCTTCGGAGGTCATGGGCGGAAGCGGGATGTTGACGGTCGTTCCCGACGCGTTCGGACCGCCCGTCTCATTGATGAATCCGGAACCGGGATAGAGTGTCCGGCCATCCTGATGGATGGAGATGAAGAGGGTGTCTGGATCATGCCAATAGATATCTTGGGTGCCATCGCCATGATGACAGTCGGTGTCCACGATGGCCACCCGGTCTATGCCGTACTCGGCCCGGAGAAACTCGATCATGATGGCCTCGATGTTGATGTTGCAGAAGCCCCTTGCCCCATGCACCATCCGCATGGCATGATGTCCCGGCGGCCGCACTAGGGCAAAGCCTTTCTCTATCTTCTCCTCAAGCACGGCCATGCCGATGGTCTTCGCACCGCCCGCGCTGATCAGATGGGACTCGGTGGTGACGCCCCACACGTCCGGGACACAGAAATGCACCCGCTCGATATCTTGGGGCGTCACCAAGTCCGGTTTGAACTCGGTGATCCCCTCAATGTCAAAAAGCCCCTCCTCAATCACCTGATCCTGGGTGTACAGCAGGCGTTCCTCCCGCTCCGGATGAGTGGGACTGATGGCCCAGTCAAACGCGGGAAAAAAGACGAGACCCGTTTTATATTTCGCTGTCAGCATAATTTCTACCCCTGCCCCTGCCCCTGCCCGGCAATCGGGCAGGGGCAAGGGGGCCTGTTTCATATCCCTGCCAAAAGCTTCTCCGCAACCGCATCGGTTTCATAGATCAGCCCGGGTTTCACTTGGACCTTCACCCGGATGTTTCTGCCGGTGGTGTGAAATCCTTGGACCATGTTGAATTCGAGTGCCTCGGTGATCTCCATATCCAAGTCATCCGTGCTCCCACCAGTTTGCAGAACCTTTTTTCTCAGCAGTTCATACGCCTTCTTCACGGCCTTCTCCTTTGAGAAGTGCCGATCCACCATTTCCCTGAAATTCTCTTCGGGCGAGGCGGCGATCTCCTGCTGGGTGTCGGCGAACAGCGTGACCTCGCAGGTGGTTCTGGCAAGGGCCGCGCCGATCGCGTTGGCCACATGCCACCGGGGAACCACACCCACGCGCATTCCCGAGAGTTCCTCAAGCCGTCTGGCAAAATGGGGCGCGGGTCCGCCAAGTACGAGGATCGTCTTTGGCCTCACCTGATAGCCTTCCTGAAGTTCATGCACGGTATAAACCGGTTTGCTGTTGATTCGGTCTGTCATCTCCTGGGCTTCCGCCAGTATGTTCTGGCAGGTCTGATCAAGTATCTTTGTCGCGGCCGCTTCTGGAGTCATGTCCAATGCGGCCGCGACAGACGCAATTCCTTGGAGGGATCGCGCTTTGTCCCCCTCTTTTCCCTTTCCCAGGACAAAGAACGCGTCGGTGGGTGTGGGGGATGGGCCGCCGTACGCCATGGCCGGCCCCATGCGATCCGGCCCGATCTCCAGTTCTCGGCCCTTCACCCTTATCAGGCTGTCCCCTCCGATGCCGATGGAGCGGGTTTTCAAAGAGCGGATCAGCGTTTTGTACTTTCCCAGTCGGATACCCATCGGTTCCAGAACAGGCACACGGTTGATCAGCAGCGCGATATCGGTGGTGGTCCCGCCAATATCCAAGACGAGGCAGTCCTCCCCATCCGGTGCGAACGCAATTGCGCCCATCACGCTGGCCGCCGGCCCGGAGAGGATGCTCTGCCCGGGGAAGTCGATGGAGGAATCGAAACTCATGGTCCCGCCATCGGCCTTGAGAATGTGGATTGGCACGGACAACCCCTTCTCCTCAAGGGATCTTTTGACCGCCTCAAAGAAATTCTTATGGATGGAATGCACGGTCGCGTTCAGATAGGTGGTCGCGATGCGGCGGGGAAAATTCAGATTGCCGGAGATCTGATGCCCCATGAACATCTTCCCGAAAGAGGTGCTGATCATGTCATGGATCTTCAATTCATGGTCCGGATTTCGGGATGAAAACTTTCCCACAATTCCCACATTTCGGATCCCCTGCTTTTGCAACGTGACAGCGGCATTCCGCACCTCGTCTGCATCCACCGGCTCCACTTCCCTGCCGCGATGGTCAATGGAACCGGAGACAGGGAAGTAATGCTCGTTTGTACGGAAGTGTTCAGGATCAATGCCCGGTCCACCGGAGACGATCATCCCCACCGGTGGGGTCTTTCCTTGGACAATGGCATTGGTGGTGAGGGTGGTGCTCAACACCGCGCGGTGGATCTCTCCGGGGCTGATGCCCTCTGTGATCTTTTCAAGACCTGTCAGGATCGTGTGGAACAGGTCCGATGGGTCTGTGGGGACCTTGATCTCCCGGACAAGCCCCTCATCTCCGAGAAGCGCCACATCGGTATGGGTTCCGCCTACATCAAGTCCGATTATCATATCATGTTTCCCTGAAAAAATTCTGATTATCACACTTTTCGGGGAGGCCGTTCAGCCCGTGAACTTGAACCTGAACTTGAACTTATGGATGTTCACGTTTGGGTTCAGGTTCACGTTTACGGCGGCCTCCCCGAAAAGTCAAGGTCGGGAATGCTTGAGGCGTTTGCCAGTTGTTCAGGTTCACGTTCACGGCGGCCTCCCCGAAAAGCGTTATAATCAGGAAAAAATTTATGTGCATCAGAGAAATATGGTATCGAAAGGCAAATTTGAGGTCAAGGGAAAAATGAAGGGCAACAGTGAAAAAGTGACGATCATCTCGTTCATCATGTCCCCGAATCAGGAACTCGCCCCTTTGGGAAGGCATCCCGTTTATCATTTATCCCTGTGTGAGGAAAAGAAACCCGGCTTTTTCTTGCAGTTGGGAAGTCGGCCCATTTGGGAAAAAGATGGGTTTGTCTGAAACATTGGAATCCCGGGGGCTGGGCCGGCAATGTGAACGGCTGAGGGAAGAGTTTCTCAGTGGGGAGTTCCGGTTCGGTGTCCGTGTGCGGATGACCCTGTCAGGAAATCGGGATGTGGAAGTCACGGACGCACGGGATGCGCCGGCTGAAAATGTTCTGACCGGCATGCTGGGAACCATTCCTGCCCCCGTGCTTTCCGAAAGATGTTTTCATCTGAAAGACAGTGGCTTTGCCGGGTGGTGGAAAGAGACGGGACATATGAGGAGAAGCACCGGGGAATCCCGATGGCTTCCTCCCTGTCACCGCTCATGGGTGCGTTTTATCTTGCGGAACTGGATGAAAAAGCGGAAAAGCTGCCGATTTTTTATGTCCGATACATGGACGACATCCTGAGCCGGTCGCTGAACCAGAAAAAACAGTGTCAAATTTCCTGAAAAAGATGAAGATGATTCAGGAACAGGAACCACCGGAAACACGGGAAAAGCGGCTGGAAGAATACACGCTCCGATGGATCCGGTGGGCAAAGGCCGGTCTGAAATAACAACCGGCAATAATCAATTAACTCAAGTTTCGCACCCCTATGTGAGCCCATTTTTCAAGGGTTTCAGGAGATGGTCGACCTCGAAAACCCACTTTTTGGGCAATGTGAAATCAGACAGTTGCACCCCATCATGAGCAAAGATTGAATCAGACGGACCAAGAATTGACTTGACCATCTGTATTTACATGAAAATTTGGGTGCGAAACTTGAGAATTAACTTTAACTGCCCCGGCTTTATGAGCAAAGGCAGGCTGATCATGGGGATTGGCGGCTTGGGGTAAACAAAAATTTGTTCCGAATTGTGTTGCTCGGACTGGTCGGCGCTGGTGCTGACCATCTGTATCGTACACTTTGGCGGGGGGTGCTGGTATTTCAATGAACTCCATCCGGGACTCAAGAACCGTGTTTTCTATGATCCCCTTATGGCCGAGAAAGATCCGGTGAGCGAGGAGACGGTGCCCCAGCCCAGCAAGACCATCAAAGCCTATTTCAGCCCCATGGGCAAGAAATTTGAGGATATGGAGGGCGATAAGACAATGACGACCGTCTATCAGCATTTCTTCAGCACGGATGTGCCTTCCAGCGCCACCGAAGCCGGCGTGACAGGGACGAATTTTGAGGATGCCACGATGAAGGTGAACATTCCCCTCAGTGCTCCCGCCCGGTTCGGATTGTCAAATTCAAACAGCCATGACCGCCGGATTTGGCAATCCGGCGGGAGCGGGCGGGGTTGCAGATTTGTGGATTCGGCATGCACAATCCCGCTCGGATTGGCAAATCCGAATCGTCATCTCCGCCGGATTTGGCAAGTTTGACATCGGGCGGCAGAGCCATGGCTTGGGGAGAAAATTCTCAAATCACAACAAGTTGGGGAATCTTTATGGCAGAGAAAGCTTTCGAGGTGCGTGTTCCCGACTCGCTTCTCAGTTACGGTCTCACCCGGAATGAGATCCAGCATCGCATTGCCGAAAGGAGAACCGACATGAACGCTGTGACCATAAATCACGCCAGACAGGATTTGGAACACCTGATCGGACAGGTCATATCAGATGCGGATCCGGTCATCATCTGCAAGGACAACGGAGACAAGGCCGTGCTGATGTCCCTCGACGACTTCAACTCATGGCAGGAGACCCTGTATCTGCTCTCCAGTCCAGCGAATGCCGAACATCTTCGCAAATCCATGGCCGAAGCCGAAGCGGGAAAAATCGTGGAAAGGGAGCTGATTGAGACATGAGACTGACCTTCACCGAGTCTGGCTGGAAAGATTCTGATTATAACGGATTTAGGGAGCCTTAAACTTAAACGTGAACGTGAACGAGAATGAATGTTCACGTCAGGGGATTCAAGCCCAAGTTTGCGGGCACGTTCACAGGGCTCCCCTAAATCCGTTATAATTCAGAGAACTGATCGCAAGCTTCTGAAAAGAATCATTCTCTCCTTCATCAGTTGGGAGACATTCTTCTTCAGATCCTCATACGGCACAAAGGAGACGCCCTCATCGTCAACAACAAGGATTTTGGCGGTTGTTTCCATTTTTGTTCCCTCCATATATATCAAAAATCTGAGTACAGGACAAAAAATTGGGAATGGGCGAGAAACCCGGCTTTTTCCCAAACGGGCGGACCTCCCAACTGCAGGAAAAAGCCGGGTTTCTTTTCCCAATCATTTTTTTGTCCTGTACACAGATCAAAAATTTAAAATTTTTAGGCATCCTTCATTTATGGTTCACATTTTTCAAGCCAAAAAGTTTGTGGTTC
>JAOZRQ010000796.1 GCA_029940115.1 Desulfobacterales bacterium | reverse complement strand
GCTGTTTCCCAAGTCACTCATCGGCAGGGCAACATACGCGGTGGAACCGGATGTCTTATAGTAAAGCTGGGCATCCATGGTCATGGATCCGCCATTTCCACCAAGAAATGACTGCCCTTGGGTGATTTTGGCCATGACCGTCAAAGGCGATGTCGGCCGCTGTCCCTTTGCCGACAGATTGTCCGTCTCCGGTGTCAGGGTGATCTCAATGGGGGGACGGGGGACATAAGTCTTTGTCACCGTCTCCTCAAGTGTGCCACCGCTTCCGTCATCCACCCTCACTGTCAAATCCACCGTTCTTGGGGTCTCGTCCAGCGTGGTGTTGTCTGTCTCATACTGAACAATGTATTTGGCCGCGATTGAGGAGCCGATCTCTTGGAGAATCGGGGTGAAATCAGCCCGCACATCAAAGACCTGGCCGCCGGTGGCCGCGGCGATCCTGTCAAACTCCGCATCGCCGTCGGTCAGGCCGTAAACGGTCACATTGCTGTTCTGCAAAAGCGCAGTAAGTTGAGATTCCTCTGTGCAACCGTGGTCATTGTCCTCATCTGTCACCAAGATGATCACCTTCTGTGTGGAAGGACGCCAAAACAGACTCTGGACGGCCAATTGCATGGCGCAAAAGGCCTCTTCATCAGAACCGTCAAATTGCATCCCGTCAATGTCAGCCATCAACGCGTTTCCATCGGCATGCAATGTGCCGTTGTGGAGAATTCTGCCTCCGGGCGGGCTGAAGCTGGAAGAGTAGCCATCACCGCCGTAAGGAACCAATGCCAAGCGATAGTCAATGTTGCTCGATGCCAGTTTGTTGACAAAGTCCTGAATGTTCGCCTTCACCTGGGCCGCCTCATCATCGAGACTCCCGGAATCATCATGCACAAAGACAATGTCTGCGATTTTGGCATCCCCCTGCTGAGTGACCTGCGGGGGAACCAGATCCCTTATGGTCTGAGCGCGTCCATCCTCCATGACAGAGAAATTGCTTTTGGCAAGCAACGGCAGGTTGTTGGGATCACCGTCAAAGGGTACCCCGTTCTGTTTCACCTCGGAAAGCAGGTTGATGAAGGGAAAGGATTGGTGATCAATGTCGAGGGTCGCCTCGAGGGGGCCTCCATTTCTGGCAGAACCTTTCCTGGCAGCTGCCTTGAAGGGATGAATGAACTGGGCAGGTGCGACGCTCTCTATTCCCGAGTGTGCCATCACTTCGCCATCCTCATCCAACACAACAATGCAGAAATCGTAATGATGCAAAGACGAGATTGGCAGATGAAACTCTGGGACCTGTTGCCTGTTCGTGGCATTGAACCGGATAAGACTGCCGTCGCCGTCATATTCCTTATACAGCATCTGGTAGCCGTTCTCTTTCATGTCATTGCCGACATGAAGGCGCACTTTGACATGACCCTTCCCCAGCTCAGAGCGGCTTGCCCCGATGTCATAAGAGGGATCGGAATCAGGAAAGTCTGTGAATGCCGGCGAGACATCGGCAAAGCCGAAAAAGAGCATAACTGCCAAGCATGTGAAGAAAATCTGTTTCTTTACCATAAAAACCTCCTTATTTCTTAAAGGTTTCCCGAAATTTAGGAAAATTACTCTAAAGGCTTTATTTTAATCGCTTCAGAAAATTCTATGTCTGTGACGACCTGTCAACAAAGGAACTGACAAAATGAGACTTTCCCAATCCTTCTCACATGGAGGTTTCCCCAATCTTTTTCTGAACTCTCGCATGCCTGCCAGCCAGGGGTTTGTGAAATTTGCCGTCCTCAAGCATCGACTTCAGCTCATCCTTGTGTCTTTCGAGACCTCCGATCTGTGTCAGCCTCTGAAGGTCGAAGGCCGCCTTCCTGTTTTCAATAACGGCCTCCATGTACTGCTGCCTCTCGCACAGCGCCGTCGCATCCTTGGGAACCCCGGGCGGATCCGCATGCAGCAGGATGTAGGCGCAGTATACAAGGTATACGTGCGATTCCACGGAACTGAAATGCCTCGCCGCCACGTCCTCGAATCCGAGATTCGTCTTGACATGCTTGTGAAAGACCTCGATCCTCCATCGGAGTGCGTAGGCCCTCAGAACCTGCTCCGGAGTCGCCTCATGATTGCTGCATGCGATGAACTTGCGCCTGCGACCCTTCCGTCGCCTCTTGTATTCGGAGCACGCCACGAGGAGCCTTCCGACACCCTTGAGCCAAGCCTTGGCATGCCTGACGCGGAACTCCTTCCGCTTTTCCTTCCGACTGTCCGCGGGGATGCTGACAGTCTCCCACGCAAGTTTTCGCTGTCTTTTGAAAAATTCGGCAATTCCGTCC
>JAOZRQ010000287.1 GCA_029940115.1 Desulfobacterales bacterium | reverse complement strand
CCCACAGAAACCAACTCACAAACTCACAAACTCACAAACTTGATTTACATGGGAGAAAGGATGAAAAATGATTTGGAAAAATGCGACAGCGTCATGTTTCATATGCCTGCTCCCTGTCTCGTCCGGGCTGAGTGCCGATTCCACGCCGGACTTTCTGGAACAGCGAGTGGAGTTCCCCTCATCCCCCAACCCTGTCGGTTCAGGGGCCAGGGCACTCGGAATGGCCGGAGCCTTCATTGCCATTGCAGACGACGCGACGGCCGCTTCGTGGAATCCGGGCGGCCTTGCTGAGTTGGAACGTCCGGAGGTTGCCGTTGTGGGGGCCGCCTTTCACCGGATTGACGACGTGGCTTGGGAAGCCGGAACAACCCGGACCTGTTCGTGAAGGTCTGGTTCGACGCGGGCGGGCGGACCGATGTCAACTTCTTCCACGTCTCGGTCCCCAAAATCGAGGTGCATTCGGATCTTCCGAGTGACGGCAGGCATGATCAGCAGGGAATGACGGTCATGGACAACAGGTATGTCAGGCATGAGTATTGAAGATTAGTCACTCCTGCGAGAGCAGGAATCCCCAGTTTGTAGTTCCGCCTTCAGGCGGTGAGACCGCCTAAAGGCGGAACTACAAACTGTGCTTGAATCCTATAGGAAAAGACAAATGCATTGCAAACTGAGCAACCTTCTTGCCGCCCTGACTCTGTCGGCCTTGCTTTGTCTCCCCGGATGTCCGGTTCATCTTGAACGGCTTCCCGAGGAGAAGGGGGGCAGGGTCTATGGCCATGTGGAACCCTTCCGAGGCCGTTACTGGAACTATTATGAACGGGCCTTGTCCTTCGGAGACGGCGGTTTCTGGAAAAAGGCCGAGCTGGATCTGCGGGACGCGATCCGTCTGCGAGATGCGGATCAGAGAGACGCGAGAACCTACGGCAGACATTTTGCTGACTATTTCCCCCATCGGGAGCTTGGTGTTGTGCTTTACAGACAGGGGAGAACGGAGGAGGCGATCCGGAAGCTGGAGACGTCGCTTCGGATGGCGGTGTCCGCGAAGGCCCAGTCCCATCTTGACCGGGCGCGGAAGGATCGCATCAGGAGGAAAGGGCCGGATCAGCCGCCTCCGGAGATCAACATCCGGCCACCCGATCCCCTCACCAACGCCTTTTCCGTGACCATGGAGGGCGTGGCCCAAGACACCGAGAACTTCGTCCGCCACATCACCGTGGCCGGCAAGAGGCAACGCGTTGACGTCTCGGCCCGTGAAGTCCCCTTCAGGATGAAGGTGCCGCTCAAGTCCGGAGAAAACAGGATTCCGGTTCGTGCCACCAATCTGGCCGGCAAGATCGCGGAAAGGATTGTCACGGTCATTTCGGACCGCGTCGGGCCTCTTGTCAGCATGGACGAGCGACCTGACCCGATCTCCGAGACGAATATCAGGGTGAGGGGATACGCGTCTGACGCCTCGGGCTTGGCAGAGTTCGTCATAAACGACCGGAGATTTCCGATCCAAGGTTCACCCACAGCGCTGAACATTGACGAGAGGATCCCCATTCAGCCGGGGGAAAAGGATGTGGTGGTCTCCGTGAGGGACAAGGCCGGAAACATCACGTCCGCAAACATCATGTTGTCTGAT
Source organism: Desulfobacterales bacterium (assembly GCA_029940115.1). Lineage (GTDB taxonomy): Bacteria > Desulfobacterota > Desulfobacteria > Desulfobacterales > 4be13 > JAOZRQ01. The sequence goes on along the minus strand of JAOZRQ010000287.1, from coordinate 6,995 downwards.
GAGGGTCTCACTCATAAACATCCGACCAAAGGTTTTTCGCGGTTCGCAGTTCCGCATTTAGGCGGTGTCACACCGCCTAAAGGCGGAACTACGAACTGGGCCGAGAACCTTGTCGGCCCGAAGAAGGTCTTGTCAGACATGCCGGCGAAGAAGTCCAACCCCATCCTTGCATCAGCCCGGAGAGACATCTCCTTTGTGGAGATCATACTGAACAATTCTGAAACCGAGCGGGTGACCTATAACGACCGGATCGTGATTGACGGGCAGATCCGTTCTGACGAATCCGGGACAAGGCTCCTGATCAACGGAGAGGAGGAGATCGCGGGGGTGCCGAGAGAAAATTACCATTTCAGCCACATTGCTGAACTGAATCAGGGGGAGAATGTGATCACCGTTGCCGCGGTGGCCCCTTCCCAACATTCCGACGCCGTGACTTTGAGGATAGAGCGCAGGTTGCCAAGTGCGGAGAAACCTGAGTCACGGCTGAAACTGGCCTTGAAGGACTTCAGTGTGATGAAGACCGAGGGGATGGCCCTGAGCAAAGGCTTTGAAGCCCGTCTTGCCGCGGACATGCGTGAACATGATCCGAGACGTTTCCGCCGTGTCGGACATCTGAAATTGAATCCGGGCGAATCTGCGGATGATGAAACGACTCTGAAAAAAGCCCGGCAAAAGGGATTTCACTGCCTATTGCTCGGCAGAATTGAGGAGCGGATGAATTACATGGAAAAGCGTTCCGTCATCATCAGCGCTTGGATAGCCGACGTCGAAGGATCTGAGATTCTCGTCAGAACAACGGATGTGTATGGTGAGGATGCGGACCAGACCAATATCCATGACGCACTGAAATCACTCGCGGAGGAGTTGAAACTGAAGCTGATTGACGAACTGCCGCTGGTGAAGGGGAGAATCGAAGACAAACCGTCAAAGAACCAGATCACGGTGAATCTCGGCCAAGAAGACAAGGTGAAAAAAGGGATGAGGCTCGTGATTTATGAATCCGCTGATGCGGAGGAGAGGGAATTGGGAGAAGCCAAGATCGGATCTGTGGAAAAGGAGAATTCTGTCGCATATCTGAGAGAGGGCTCGGAAAAAGAGGCGATCCGGCCGAATCATCATGTGATCACCAGATGAAGTTTGTAGTTCCGCCTTCAGGCGGTGTCACCCGATGAAGTTTGTAGTTCCGCCTTCAGGCGGTGTCACACAGCCCAAAGGCGGAACTACGAGCTGGGAATTGGGAGAAGCTAAACCACGAAAAATTTACGGTTGCAACTAAGTCCTTATTTTTTATTTTAAGTTCAAGTTTAAGTTCAAGTCCAAGTTTAAGTTCAAGTTCAAGTTCAAGTTCAAATTTGCGTTCGGACACCCTGTCATTCCTGCGAAAGCAGGAATCCACTGCGGCCCCCGGCCTCTCATTCCGCCCAAAATCAGAAAGTTTGAAGGAGCTTTCTGAGTTTGATCCGGAATCGATCGCCCGATAGGGCCAAAAAACTTTCAGCCCCACTGATTATTGAGGAACAAACCTCTGCGACCCTCCAGAGGACGGCCTCAGACCACAAAATCCCTTAGAGCCAAGAACAAAAGAGGAGCGGGCACAATTTGAGACAGGAGGCCTTGTCTTATCATGCTAAAGCGAATATCCATAAAAAACTACAAGTCCCTGCGTCATGTGCTGGTGGAACTCCCCGGCTGGTCATCCTATTCGGCCCAAATGCAGCCGGAAAAAGCAACTTCATTGACGCCTTGCAGACACTCTCCCGCTTGGTCTCCTGTCGGACGCTTTCGGATGCCCTGTCAGCACCGGGTCAGGGGATATCCCCTTGAGGCAGAAGAAAGGAGTTGGAAAATGACTTTGAACAACCTGAGCACAGGACAAAAAAAGAGAAACCCGGCTTTTTCTTGCAGTCGGAGAGCCGACCCGTTTGGGAAAAAAGCCGGGTTTTTCGTCCATCCCAACTTTTTGTCCCACGCACAGTTGAAAAACATGACTTGGTTGTGCCTCATATTCATATGCCTGCCATTCGTCCCGTCCACTCTGAATGCCGATTCCACATCGGATTTTGTGGAGCAGAGAGTCGAGTTCCCCTCATCCCCCAACCCTGTCGGCTCAGGGGCCAGGGCCTTGGGAATGGGTGGAGCCTTTATTGCCATCGCGGATGACGCGACGGCCGCATCTTGGAATCCGGGGGGCCTCATCCAGCTGGAACACCCGGAGCTTGCCCTTGTGGGAGCCGCGTTTCACCGGATTGATGAGAACACGTTCGGCACCAACCCCGAGGCCTCCGGTTCCCAACCGGTCTCCAAGGTCGGGCTGAACTACCTCAGCGCGACCTGTCCGTTCACACTTTGGAATCGCAACATGGTCGTCTCGGTGAACTATCAGAATCTCTATGACTTCACCCGCAAGTGGAACCATCTCCTCACGGAGGAGACATCGTCAGCGGATTACGATTATGAGTTGAAGGGAAGTCTTTCGGCCTTTGGGATTGCCTATGCCATTCAGATTGTGTCCGAGTTTTCCATCGGATTCACCCTGAATCTGTGGGAGGATGGGATATATGACAACGAATGGGAGGAGAGGCGGCACAGAAAGGGGGCGGGGACAAACGGCGGGGGGTACTCATTTGAGACACACAGCCTTGACCGATATTCGTTCAGCGGCGTGAATGCGAATCTCGGTCTTTTATGGCGCATGAACGACAATATCACCTTGGGAGCGGTTCTCAAAACCCCCTTCAAGGCTGACTTGGCGCATGAGCATTCATTTTACGGGCGGATTGACTATGCGAGCCAGCCACCCAAGTATGATGTCTCTGTCTCACACCCGCCTGAAAGAAAGCATGCGACCATGGAGATGCCCATCTCTTACGGCATCGGTGTTGCCTACAAATTTTCGGATCTGTTCATGGTCTCCCTCGACATTTACAGGACCGAATGGGATGATTTCACACTCAAGAATTCTGAGGGGATTGAGATGTCGCCCGTCACCGGAAAACGGGTGGGTGAGTCAGAATCGCCTGACCCGACGCATCAGGTGAGGATCGGGGCTGAACATGTGTTCACCAACTCGAAACATAAGCTTGCCATCTGCGGCGGGATCTTTTATGATCCAAGCCCGAGTGAGGGGGTGCCGGATAACTTCTTCGGATTCAGTCTCGGTTCAGGATTTAAGATAAAGGGAGTCGTCTTTGACCTTGCGTACCAATATCGATTCGGCAACAACGTCGGGAGCGCCATCCTGAAGAGTCGGGGGTTTTCCCAAGATGTGGCGGAGCATACGGTTTATTCATCTGTGGTGATTCATTTTTGATTGACCATCCTGTCATTCTGACGGATTTTGTGGTTGCATGTGATTTCAGACAGTCACGATCCTGAATGCCAGTCTGGGGACAGCCTGCCTTGGGACGGGAGGGACTGCTGTGCAGAGGAGAGAGGCCATGAGAAGAAAGGCAGTCTGGGGGACAGCCTGCCTTGGGACGGGAGGGACTGCGGATGGACGCGGATGGGCCCCGGCACAGGCCATCCGTGTTCATCCGCGTTCATCTGCGGATCACAATTTTCAGCCCGTGTCGGAAACCACAAAAACCGTTAGAACCAGCCACATTTTTTGTCCTGTACACAGGTTATCTTGATAAAAGTATTTGGCTGTGTACAGGACAAAAAATTGGGAATGGCCGAGAAACCCGGCTTTTTCCCAAACGGGCCGACCTCCCAACTGCAAAAAAAAAGCCGGGTTTCTTTACCCTCAATTATTTTTTGTCCTGTACACAGAGTATCTGGTGAAAAAGAGCAGACTTCCCGACCGCAAGAAAAAGCCGAGCTTCTTTTCCATTCACTTTTTTTGTCCTGTACAGAGATGGAGGACCTACCATGAAGAATAAGAAGAAGATTTCCAAAATCATTGCAACGATTCTGTTCTGCATCCTCATGATGCCCGCGTTTGTCCTATCGGCAGAGACGTACAAGGTTGCACGGATTTGGCCGGTGTTGCAACAACCGTGGTATTTCTCCAGTCCGAAAGGACTGGCTGTGGACAGCAAGGGGTTCGTCTATGTCACAGATTCGTATGGACATTGTGTCCAGAAATTCACTTCTGACGGCTATTTTGTCACCCGATGGGGCACTTATGGCACTGGCGACGGAGAATTCAATGAGCCGATGCAGATCGCCATTGACCCCAAGAATGAGTTTCTCCATGTGGTCGAGAGAGAGGGAAACCGGGTTCAAAAATTCACGTTGGACGGAAAGTTTGTCACCAAATGGGGACGCAAAGGAGACGCGGACGGAGAATTTGACACCCCGAGGAATTCCCGACGGATGTCGCGGTGGACGCGGATGGCCATGTTTATGTGGCGGACCTGCTCAATTCTCGTGTTCAGAAATTCGATTCGGACGGTGCGTTTCAGAAGCGCTGGGGAGGACTCGGTCCCGAACCTTGCCAATTCCTCATGGAGAAGCTGCTGACGGGCTTTGATCCCGGAACACTTTTGGGGCCTTCCGGTCTTACGATGAAAGACGGGCATCTCTATGTGGCCGACTTTCTCAGGGAACGCATTCTGAAGTTCACGTCAGAGGGGGAGTTCCTGGAAGAATGGAAAGCGGAAAGAGCGGTCAGTGTGGCGGTTGATCGGGATGGTCATATCTATTGGTCAGATCAGGAAAACGACTGCATTCAAAAATTTAAGCCGGGAGAGGCGCCTGTCCGATTGGACATCAGAGGCGGTGAAGTCGAGCAATCCCAAGAACCTTTGGGCTTGGCCGTTGACAGCGACGGATTCCTATATGTGGCAAACTGGAACAATCCCCGGATCCAGAAGCTGAACCCGGATGGCGCCTTGGTCGCAGAGATCGGCGAATCCGGGACAGGCCCCGGCCAGTTGGTCTATCCAGGAGGCGTGTGCGTCGGCAAAAGCGGCAGAATATATGTTACCGATACCGGAAACCACCGGGTCCAGATATTCAAGAAAGGCTGACAGCCACCCGACTGGATGAATGGCTCGACAACTTGCAAAGGGAGATATCCGGCACGGTGGTGGTGGTCTATGACGCATGCCGTTAGGGAAGTTTTCTTCCCGTTCTGACATCGCCTGAAGATAAGGATCGCATCCTGATATGCAGCACACGCGATACACAAGCCGCCAGTTTTGCTTCCGAAGGAGATGTCTCCTTTTCCAATTTCTTCTGGCAGGGGGTGCTGAATGGCGCAGCGGTTTACGATTCTTTCACACAGGCGGCAAACGCCGTCGAGCATTTGGAAAACGAGCAGACACCCTGCTTTGACGCAAACGGGGACGGAAATTGTGATGATGGATCGACAGTCGTTCAATTTGCAAGAGAATACGCCATCGGAATGGGCGTTCTCCTTGCGCCTGACAATCCTGCCATCGGGGCTGTTTCGCCTGAGCAGGTGTTATATGGGGAGACATCCGCTTCCATTTGGGCGGAGAATGTGAACGCCACCGGCACCATGGAGAGTGTGCGGGCGGTCATCATACCGCCGGAGAAATCAGACTCGGACCCGACTTCTGATCCGGCAACGATGTGTGACCTGAATCTTCCCGCACTGACATTGAATCACGCGGGCAACGGCAGATATGTCGGTGAGTACGACGGTTTCACGGAGATCGGAACTTATAAGATCGTGCTGTATGCCATGGACACAGACGGAAACATGTCTGAACTCGCATCAACGAAAGTCCGTCAATCTGCCTTGGACAGACATGAACCGGATGACACGCCGGACCAGGCGGATGTCATCTTCATCAACGATGATGCCCAGAAGCATAATTTTCACGAGCGAGGAGATGCGGACTGGATCAGATTTTACGGGCGATCGGATACGAGCTATGAAATCAAGGCCGGGAGTTTGGGCGCGGATTGCGACATTGTCATCGAACTTCATGGAGATGATCTGACCACTCCCCTGAAGACAAGGAATCTAAGAGGGCCGGGAGAGGATGAGCTTCTGAGCTGGCGGGCTCCCCAATCGGGTGTCTATCATATGAGACTGACAAATGCCGCTGGCGCGTCCGGGGCAGACACGGAATATGAACTGGAAATGGACATTCCCATCGCGCCTGAACACGGATGGCTTCGAGGGACAATAAGGGATGCGGCCTCAGGCGAATCCCTTCCGAACGCGGTGGTCGCCATTCAGCTCGGAACGGACAAAAGTGTTGCCCTGAGCGGCCGGGACGGAGAGTATCTCATTCCCCATGAGTCGGGAAAGTTCACCGTAACCGCCGAGGCCCCCGGATACAAGAGGGAGACCCGTTCGGAAGTGTCAATCCACGAGGATGACTCGACGCTCCTGGAGTTTCAATTGAGATCAATAGGTCACCTCGTCACCCCGGACCTCTGGATCAGAGCCGTCATCCACACAGAGGAGAAAGGCCCCATTGATGCGGTGTGGAGAGAGGGCGGAAGGGAGAACACCTCCCGGGGCGACACCGTCCTATGGGGCCATTTCCATGCCAGCCCCGATGACGTGACTTGGGGGAGCGGGAACAACCCCGATCTCTTTGTGAAGATATGGTTTGACGTGGGCGGACGGGTGGATGTGAACTTCTTCCACGTCTCCGTGCCGGACATTGAGGTCCTTTCCGACCATCCCTTCGACGGCGTTCCGGATGAACACGGTGTCACCACCCTGTCGAGACGGTACATCCGGCACTATTTTCAAGAGGGTGGGAGTCATGCCGATGAGCAGGACGAGGACGGGAATCCCCCCGCGGACATCCGACCGACAGGGAATCCCCTATAAGGTGTTTGAAAACACCTGCTGCCCTCTGCCCATGCCCCAGTTTCGGGCACGGGCAAAGAAACCCGGCTTTTTCCCGAACGGGCCGACTCCGCAACTGCAAGAAAAAGCCGGGTTTCTTTCCTCAAGTGCAAGAAAAAGCCGGGTTTCTTTCCGCCACTCATTTCCTGTGTGCAGGAGAAAGAAACCCGGCTTTTTCCCGAACGGGCCGACTCCGCAACTGCAAGAAAAAGCC